>JBEKJA010000089.1:0-8950 GCA_050011475.1 Syntrophales bacterium | reverse complement strand
TGCAGCCATGCCTCCGGTGCCGGGGGACGATACTTTAATGAGCTATGCGGCCTGAACGTATTGTATTCCAACCGCCATTCTTCAATCAGTACCTGGGCCTCCCTCAAGGTATAGAAGATCTCATACCCCTCGGAGTGTATTAATGGGCATGTGTAATTGTTTTTCTTCGATAACTACTGGGTGTATGCCCTGTCCAACTTTTGAAGGCACGGTAGAAATTGGACAAATCACTATAACCAAGCTCAGTGGCAATCTGCTCTATGGAGAAATTTGTAGTGTGGAGCATATTGATTGCCTTATTTTTCCGGATGTCGGATAAAAGATTCCTATATGATGTTCCCTCCACGGTTAAGTACCGTTTGATAGTTCGGGATGATGTGTTCATGTATCGGGCCAAATGATCGATGTTATGGAAACGATCTCCATGGAATAGAATTTCTTGACGGATTCTATCGGTCATTGTCATTTGTTTCTTTAATCTAAGGGATATTTGCTGACATTCTTTTATATATAACTTCCTTGTCAGAGGATTTGCCATGGGTAGCTGTTTGAAAAGATAACGACTATCAAAGACGAACATGTGATCGGAAGCATTGAATACAATAGGGCAATGATAAATGTCCTTATAGTAAGAATAATATTTTGGTCTCGGGTAAGCAATTCTTGCTTCGATCAATGGAAAGGGTGTTCCGAATAAATCAGTGGCTAACCTATAAGTTGAAACAAATTCTCTTTCAGAAATAAAACGACGCATATCTGTTAAGTCTATCAGTTCCGTCATCTTAATAAAAGCAAGACGGTCTTTCACTGTTAGATCATAATGAAAATACGTCAAGAGAAGATCACTAAATTGGAAAAATATTTCTATCGCATCTAATAAGGTATTACTGCTCAGGGCCGCCATACCCAACTGACCATGTATCCCAATGTGTATTTGATTGCCGATGATTAATCCCAGGCCAGTATCTGGTACCAATTTGAGAAGATTCTTTATGACCAGGAGTTCCTGTTCAGTGGTTATGATTGCATCTGGATTATCTAAATCGCTAATCGCAATTCCGCTGCCCGACAGCAACAATGCTTTATCAATTCCCTTAATCGAAACATAACGAGATAAAACTGCCAATGTATTGATTGAACGATACAACGGAAGAGAGTTGCTAGAAGTTAAATGGATGGTATCTTTATCAAGTTCTTTATTCATATATTACAATTCTGGCCTAAAATGACAAATAATTGTCCTATTGTGCTATTGTTAAGACATTATTTTTATACAATAATATTTCCAAAAGTGGAAGACAACATATTTCAGGTGGAAGTGCTACTATGAAAAGGTTGCAGGATAAAGTCGCGGTTATACATATTTGTTCCCCCTATTCACAATGTAACTGTTTGTTATAACTAAATATATTGAAAAAACTGTTTCAAGCGTTTAACGCCTAATGGGCATAACATTTATGAAAGTCAATATAATGTCAAAATTCTGACAACAAAAAGAGGAGGACTGTCTGATGAGTTTAAAACTGGCTAAAAAAGGGGTAGTCGGTAATGGTTATACGGATAGGGTTAAAAAGCTGAATGTCCAGCAAAGATCTGCGCCTCTAACAATATCCCTGGCAAGAGCCCGAGCCTACACGGAGGTCTACAAAACCACAGAATCTTTATCGCCCATTCTCAGAAGAGCAATGGCCACTGTAAAGGCTTTAGATACAACACCTCCGTACATTCTGGAAGGTGAACTGGTCATAGGTAGCGAAAGTAGTGCACTTAAAGCTTATCCTATTCATCCGGAGCTGGAATCTAACTGGATCTTGATGGAAGGTGGACTGGCTGGAATGTGCACAAGGGAAGTTCAGCCCGTCTACTCTACACCCGAGCAGATAAAAGAGTTCGAGGAAGAAATCAGTCCTTATTGGCAGGATAAGACGATAATTGCCAAGTTGTTTTCGACTGCGCCTGAGTATCTGATAGAAAGATGCTATGGCGCTGGTTTTGTCGAAGGCATTTTCATGGCTGGTATCTTGGGCACCCATGGAAATCCTGATTGGGAATATATTATGGCACACGGCCTTAACGGTATTAAAAAAACAGCACAGGAGAAACTGGACGCCTGGGATTATATGAATGCCGAAGATATGGGAAAGAACCATTTCTATGAAGCGGTTATCATGGAAATGGAAGCTATTGAACGGTTCGCTCGGAAGTATGGGGAATATGCATGGAAACTTGCGTCCGAGGAGAAAGACCCTAAAAGGAAGGTAGAGCTTGAGCAAATCGGTGAGATTTGTCAACACGTTCCGCACGAGGCGCCGAGAACCTTCCGTGAGGCTGTTCAAGCTTTCTGGTTCGTCCTCTGCGCATGGCATCTTGAAGGGAACTCGGGTACCTCTCTGAACAGATTTGATCAATACATGTACCCCTTCTATAAAAAAGATATAGAAGCCGGCATATTGACAAAGGAAGACGCCCAGGAAATACTGGAATGCCTTTGGGTCAAGTTAAGCTCGATCACTGGCATAGCGGATAGCACCACAGCATCTTTCCTTAATGGAGCTGCTCTATTTCTGAATATGCAAGTGGGCGGCGTGGATAAATATGGGAATGACGCCAGCAATGCATTGTCTTACCTTATTATCGATGCGTTGATCTCAACACATACTATTCAGCCGCATCTATCTGTACGGCTGCATGCCGGTTCACCGGAAAAATTTAGAATGAAGCTTGTTGATTTGGTTGCGGCAGGCATGGGGCATCCGTCCATATACAATGATGCGGTTACAAAGCAGATCCTGCTGCAAAGAGGTGACAATATGGCTGAAGCTAATGATTATGGCGCTGGTGGTTGCATGGAGGTAGGTAGACGGGGTGCCTTCTGGTGGGCCCCAGGAACTTGGGTCAATTTGGGTATGGCGGTGGATATGGCATTCACAAATGGGTGCAAGCGATCTGACATGCCCGGTCTTAAGAGTGGTGAGCGACTTAGCGTAGAAACGGGAGACCCGCGCAGCTTCAAAACGTATGAAGAGTTTGAGGATGCGGTTAAGCAGCATATTGCTACTGCGGTGCAGTCCACTGTGGCTTTCGATAGGATTATAGTTGAATTATACCATGATTATCCGGTTGTAATACAGTCTGTGCTGCAAAAATCTGGGTTGGAGCGTGGACTCCCATTCCACGAAGGAGGAGCATATAGCACCTGTTGCCCCGGGTTAGACGGTATGGGTGTTCCTGATATCGGGAATTCTTTGGCTGCAGTTAAAAAGCTGGTGTATGACGAAAAGAAAATTACAATGGATCAATTGTGCGAGGCCCTTGATCATAATTTTGAAGGGTACGAGGATATCCGTCAGATGTGCCTGCAAGCGCCTAAATATGGAAATGACGATGATTATGTGGACCTGATTCAGCAGGAAATCTTTGACTGGATATACAATTATGCAAAGAGTTTCCCCGGAGTTATGTCAAAGCGTGATCCAGACCAGGCGACCGCCAAAATACGCCATCAGGTTGGGATTGCTTTGGCTCCCCTCTCTGGTAGTGTTGTGTTTGGTGCCCAAGTGGGTGCGCTTCCGAGTGGCAGGAAGGCAGGGGAACCTTTGGGTGACTCATGTGCACCATATATGGGTACAGATATCAAGGGGCCAACAGCGGCACTCAAATCAGTTGCCAAGATCCAGCATTATAAAACAAGTGGCACAATTACAAATATGTATTTATCCAAAGACTCCCTGAAAAATGATGCAGGCAGACATAGGTTGTCGGATTTAATTCAGGGATACTTCGACCAGGGTGGCGCCCATATACAATTTAACACCATGGACAAAGATGTTTTACGAGATGCACAGGTTCATCCCGAGAAGCATCCAACCCTTCTGGTCAGGGTAGCCGGTTACAGTGCCTACTTTGTAGACCTAACTAAACAGGTTCAGGATTCCATTATTATGAGAAGTGAGCATACGATTTAAGTTTCTTATCAATGGCTGCCGTCGGGCGAAGCCCACTGCCGTCCTCGTAGCGAGCTTCACGCGACGGATAAGAAAGAAGGTTTTCATCACATAGTAAAAGTTGTCGCATCGCCGCAGCCATGAATCTTCGAGCCTTACCTTTGGCTAAAGGTTCGACCTTCAGTCCGGCTTGTGCCGAACCTGTTGGGTCGGAGGGGGCGCCCCTATGGGCTTGCTTCCGTCCGCCGCTCAAACCCGGCGTGCAGTTTTCCCACACCGGGCTTTCACAAGGACCGCTTCCTGGATTATTGAAGCGCTCAAAAGACAGAGCATCTTCGGATTGCTGAGGTTAAATTCGAGTGTCGCCGGGTTATCGGCAGTAAGGTAACTCGATTGGCTGGCTTGCATAATTAAGCAAAAGGAAGGAGTAGTGTAGGATGCGCGATGTATACATAATTGCAGTTGGCATGACCAAGTTCGGCAAACACATGGACCGCACGGAAAAGGATCTGGTAGCCGAGGCTTTTGCTAAAACCATGAATGATATGCCTGAAGTAAAAATCAGTGATATCCAGTCTGCATTTTTTGCCAATATGTGCTGGGGGTTCTTCAATATGCAGCATTCCATAAGGGGCCAAGTGGCATTAAGGCCTTTAGGGATAGAGGGCATTCCCATCACCAATGTCGAGAACGCCTGTGCATGCGCGTCCACTGCACTTCACTGTGCATACAAGGATGTAGCCAGCGGACTGTATGAGTGCTCGTTAGCCGTCGGCATGGAGAAACTTTACAACGAGGACAAACTGAAATCCTTTATGGCTTTCGGCGCCGGTATGGATGTTGCCAATATGGATGCACACTTGAACAATTTACGGAACCTTGTGCGTGGATTGAAGTTGGACATTCCGGTCAATGAAGACGATGCAGGAGGCGCCGGTCAAAGCAGAAGCGCCTTTATGGATGCCTATTGTGCTGCGCTCAGGTTGCACATGGCCACATATGGGACAACCCCGCAGCAGCTGGCGATTATTGCTTCGAAGAACCATTTCCACAGCTCCATGAACCCGAACGCCCAGTTCCAGAAACCTATGACCGTGGATGAAGTTCTGCAGGCGAGATCTGTTGTTTGGCCGCTGACTGTCCCCATGTGCGCTCCAATAGGGGATGGTGCAGCCGGTACGATCGTATGCTCCGTGGATTTTCTGAAGAAGCTCAAATCGGTCCGTCCGGTGAAGATCTTGGCATCGGTGCTGGGTTCCGGCACCAGCAGGAATTATGACCGGCCTGATCTGGATATCGCTGTGCGTCTTTCCCGTCAGGCATACGATATCGCCGGGGTTGGTCCGGAAGACATTGACACGGCCGAGGTTCACGATGCCACCGCATACGGCGAGCTGCACCAGTGCGAATCGCTGGGATTCTGTCCAATTGGAGAGGGTGGACCCTTTGCAGAAACCGGTGCCACGAAGCTCGGGGGTAAGCTCCCCATCAATACCTCGGGCGGACTCATATCACGCGGTCATCCGGTAGGTGCTTCCGGCCTCGGCATGATACATGAGCTGGTTACCCAACTCAGGCATGAGGCAGGTCCCAGGCAGGTTGAAAGATGCAGACTTGCCATCGGAGAAAACGGTGGCGGTAACATAGCCTATGAAGAGGCATCTATGACTATCCACATCCTTGAACGGATGAATAGAAAATAGGCCTAAAAATCTTGCTGATTTTTCATCATCGATCCGGTGGCTCCCTTCCATTCGCCCCGTCTTATGTCATCAGGTCATTGATTGAAATTCTGAAAGATAGGAAACGCAATTTAAGCAAGAAAGGAGAGTTTGATAATGACCGCAGCAATTGATTTTTTTGACCGAGGATGGAAGATTAACCCAAATGGGGTCGCCTATTATATGGACGGGAAGGAGTTTACCTTTACCGAGATCGGAGAGCTTTCGTGCCGTTTAGCCAACGCCCTTCTAGCCGCCGGATTTAAGAAAGAAACCAATGGGGCCGTATGGTCGGATAATCATCCCATAGCGTGGACCTGCACTCTTTCTTGCTGGCGTGCCGGGCTTGCCTGGGTGCCGATGCATCCACGCGGTGCCCTGGAAGAAAATTGTTGGATACTGGACTCATTTGATGTCGAAATTATATTTTTTACGAAAAAATATGCCGAAACTGTCTTATCACTTAAAGATAAACTGCCAAAAGTGAAACTTTGGATTTGCATCGACGATGAGGCGGAGGGTGCATTATCGCTTGCGAATTTCATTAAGGATCAGCCGGCAACAAAACCACAACTCCAATATGAACCGGGTGATGTTGTCGCGGTCATGCCGACCGGCGGTACCACCGGCATGCCCAAGGGCGTCATGAACACCAACAGAAGTTTTTCGACCTTTTGGATTCACTTCTTAATAGGTAACCCTTACCCGCTAAACGAATATCCGGTGAATCTGGCGGCCGCACCGATGACACACGCGGCGGGTATACTTTCAATACCCTGTTCTTCGCGTGGCGGCAAAGTGGTGGTTCTTCCCAAACCCGACCCCCTGGCTTTGTTTGACGCTATAGCGAAACAACGCGTAACAGAATTCTTCCTGCCGCCAACCGTCATTTATCGGATGCTCGATGTGCCGGGTATCGAAAAACTCGATCTGTCCTCGGTCAAATATTTCTTTTATGGGGCTGCGCCCATGTCGGTGGAAAAGCTGAAAAAAGCGCTCACAATTTTTGGCCCCATCATGGTGGGCGGTTATGGGCAGGTCGAAGCCCCGGCATCCATCTCCGCTTTAACTTCTGCGGAGCACTTCAAAGTGGGGGGCAAGGAATTTGCCGACGATTCACGGCTTGCCTCTGTGGGGCGGCCCGCGTTTCTTATACAGGTGGAAATTATGGATGACAATAATCAAATTCTCCCTGCAGGGCAGACGGGTGAGATCTGTGTTCGCGGTGATCTGGTAATGAAAGGATACTATAAAGCGCCGGAAAAGACCGCCGAAACAATCATTGACGGCTGGCTGCACACCGGCGATATCGGCCACATGGATCAGGAAGCTTACCTCTACATTACCGACCGTAAGAAGGACATGATCATCACTGGTGGTTTAAACGTCTATCCGCAGGAAGTGGAACAGGTCCTCTGGGGACATCCGGCGATCAGCGACTGTGCGGTAATCGGTGTGCCTGACGATGATTGGTGGGAGGCGATAAAAGCCGTCGTCGAGTTGAAGCCCGGTCAGACGGCTACTCCGGAAGAGTTGATCTCCCTATGCAAAGAGAAGCTGGAAGGTTACAAAACGCCGAAATCGGTGGATTTCGTAACCGCGCTCCCGCGCAGTATAAACGGCAAGGTACTGAAGAAGGATGTGCGGGAACAATATTGGAAGGGAATCAAGAAAAAAATATAAATTCTTATCAATAACTACACCAGTATGAGTCGCTGGGATTCTGCACCATAGGGGAAAGCGGCCCCTTTGCAGAGATCGGTGCTACCATGGAAGCCATTGAAAAGGGGTTGGAAGAAAGGCTGGAATCAAGCAACATGCCCTACTACATATTGCAAGTCAGAATAGTTGATGAGAATAATCAGGATGTAGGGATTCGGAAAACTGGTGAGCGGATGATTTAGTATGCAACAGATATGAAGAATTTAAAACTTAAGCAATCTGCAATATATTGCAATTATCAATAACATGGAACAGAATATGTATTTAAAGTGTAGTAGCTCATTTAAAGTTCTTAACAGATTTTGGTATGGATCAGGAACCAAAACTTGTTCAGAAAAGGTTTAAAAGAAAATTTGGATGAGCGACAAACAAAGTTTGGGCACGGTATTCGATATTCAGCGATACTCAATTCATGATGGTCCGGGAATAAGAACGCTAATATTTATGAAGGGCTGTCCGCTAAGGTGTTTGTGGTGTGCTAACCCAGAAGGACAGCGGTTCGAACCAAGTTTACTCTTTATTGAAAGACTTTGCATTGGTTGCCAAAAATGCATAAGTGTATGTCCGACAGAAGCCATAGCTGCGTCTGTTCAGGGAATAAAGTGGAATAAAGAACAATGTGATGAATGTTTCAAATGTATTGAAGTATGCCATAGTAAGGCACGTCAAGTATGTGGAAAATTGTTCACCGTTGAGCAGTTGCTAAGCGAAGTCGAGAAAGATAGGGCATTCTATCGGAGATCAGGTGGAGGGGTTACCATTGGCGGTGGAGAACCTCTCAGTCAACCTGAGTTTTGTAGAGATTTCCTTAAGGAAGCCAAAAGGAGAAATTTGCATACGGCTTTAGAAACTTGTGGATATGCGGAATGGGACCATTTACAGAGCGAAATAGAATATACAGATTTGTTATTTGTGGATATCAAACATATGAATCCAGTACAGCATAAGAAACTGACAGGAAAATCTAATGAATTAATATTAGAAAATATTAGAAGAGCCTCGAGAGTGATAGATGGTGAAGGAAAAGAAATTATCATTCGAATTCCGGTGATTCCAACTCTTAATGACTCGGTAGACAATATTAGGGCCACTGCAGAATTTGTCCGAGGGCTTGGAAAAATTAAAAAGATAGAACTTTTACCTTATCATAATATGGGTCAGGCCAAGTACATACGAACGAAGTGGACCAAGCCTTATTCGTTACATGCGCTTGAACCAATAAGTAGAGAGAGTATCCAGACACTAAAGGATATAGTGGAATCAAACGGATTGGTTGCAGAGATTAGCGGTGCAGAATTCTGATTTAACACGGGGTAGTATTAGAGGCAGATTAGTATGATAATTGATGGACTCGTATATTGTCTGGAATCTGGTGATTTTGAAGAGGAGGTTTAAGCATGACTTTCGGGAAGAATATTGAAATCTTGAGATTACGTCCACACCATATTTTATGTGACAGGTTTCTACCTTTGAATAATCTAAACCGAGGTGAAGAATTTAACCAGGCTATGCACGCAATCAGAGAACGCACAACATCAGAGAGTAATTCGATCATCACGATCG
>JBEKJA010000088.1:0-9019 GCA_050011475.1 Syntrophales bacterium | reverse complement strand
TATTTTTTAATTTTTCTTCCTTATCAGTATACAAGAATGCGGATGATTGTCAATCATTCCATGGTTGATCTGATTCATGGGGTATTATTTTTTTATCGTCTGGTTATATGTCTATTAGGGATTGAAAGGTCGTATGAACTTGCAGAATGAATAAAACAGTGAAGAAAGAAATCGCTGATGTCCTGCACTATTTTTATTTTTTATCCCTTGTGTGTGTTGACCCGCTCCCCGTTGTTTCTTTGAAAACAGAGTGTGCTGTCTATATGTCCGTTAGTGTCCATTCTCTTTTAGGTTAAGTAATATTTAGTTGTCCTGACCTACATTTGACTTGACAGACATTGTAAAAAGAAGCCATGATTTGTTCATCTCTTTCTCCTATTATTAAATAAAGCCATATCGCAAAGGGTTATGGAGGTTCCATGCCACCGATTTATCGACATGATCTGATCGTCACAGAGGATATGATTGATGCGAATGGTCACGTCAACAATGTTGAATATTTGCGCTGGATGCAGGACGCTGCCATACACCACACGGATAGCAACGGGGCCAATCTTGCCATGAAGGCTATTGGTGCGATATGGTTGGCACGGTCACACCGAATAGAATACTTCAAGTCCGCATTTCGCGGTGATCACATCAGTGTATTGACATGGATATCCAACTTTCGCAGGGTAAAGTATCTGATGAAATACCAGATGATTCGTCTGGAAGACGATGCCGTTCTTGTCAAGGCTGAATCGTATTGGCTTTTTGCGGATGCCGAGAGTGGACGACTACGATCCATCCCTAAGGAAGTTTCCGTGGCTTTCGAAGTGGTGCCGCTGGAGAGAGAAAAAGAGATCCTCGGCGCTTTTATTTCCAAGTGATATGTTGAATAAACAAGCCAAACCAGAAAAACAGCACTTTAGGAAAAAGTCAATATCAGACTTGACAGTCACTGTCAGATAGAGTTCTGTTTAGGCCAATTTAGTCACCCTATATGGGTCATATTGTGACAAGTGGTTTGTCAATGTTTGCTGCCCTCTATATGTTTCATTTTGGTTCAATCCCAATCTATACGGGTCAATTTTGGACAAATCGGTTATATGTTGCATTTTGTTGCAATCCAATCCTGGTAAACTATAAGCATCTATAAGAGGCCCGTGTTTACTGCAATCAAGTGCAGGGGTACAACCGGCTACAACTACATGATTCATTTTGCTTCATGCCTTATCCGTAATCGCCTATGATCTGCACACACCAATTTACTCTTTTAAGTGTTCGCTAATATTCGCTCCTTATAGATCGTGAAAGGTCGATGATCCTGTATAGAGTTATGCGGTTTTATGCACGGCTCCTTTTTGTGCCTTGCATGGTGCAACTTAGCGGGTGTTTTTGTTTGATATCACGGCTTACCCGTGTTTAGTTTGTTGCAATTAAGCAACTTTGTTTTTCCCCTATGGATAGACAGCACGTAGGATATACAACCCCAGCGCTTCACCCCCAAAAGGCCCTTAAAAACACCCCCCTACCTATGCCTTGACTTTTGGCAAACTCTTTTTATGGTTTACGCCGTTAACCTTAAGACGTGAAATCAATTGATTTAAAAGCCATTTTCTATCTGAACAACGGTTACCTTTGGTAAGGCTGGTAGCTATTACCATCCCTCTCTTTTTTGCTCCCAGGGTGTCAACAATTCGTCTATCTATTTTTAAGGGTTTATTAAGGTTTTTTAAGATTGATGAGTCAATACGTCAACCCGGCTTTTGTCTCAATGGGGATATGGGGGTTAAATCTTTACAGGCCATAAACAATTAACCGGGTCAGCTATTGCACTTTAGCATCCGCAAAATAGAGATAGGAGGTCAAGGAAACGTTCACTTTCGTCAATAATAAGGGTGAGAAATCTGATCTTGCTTTAGATATCCTGAATGGAACGTGACATGACAGTAAGTGTCAACTCGAGTATTAACTTCTAAATAAAAGCTTTCGAGTGGAAATGTTAATCGTACTTCATGCGTCAAAACAACAGTTACCAGTCATACTGTAGAAAAAGGCTGATACCGACAGCCTTTGCACGCTGATAGTCTATGTTGTCCGTATAAACATTGAAGGATGCTTTCTTATAGGTCACACCCAAAGAATAGCAATTATAATTCAGATTGTAGCCGGTATTCAAGGAAAATGCCTTGTCAATGTAAAAACCAACGTCCACCCAGTACAGGGGCCGTTCCCCGATGAAGTTGATGGAAGGAGTTATCCGCAAGAAATCATTTTTGTATGTAAGAGCCAAGTCTGTTTTCGAAGTTATTCTTTGGACATAATCCTTGTTGCCTTCGTACCCGCTGATAATCGGTTTGAAGATCATATATCCATTTTCATCAAAGTACTTAGTCGACGATGTACCAACTGCATCTGTATACGGCATATGGTTCCAATATATCCTACCTAGGATATCTCTGAATAAGAGCTCCGCACTCAGGTAATCAGTAAAGTCGTGCTTTAGTCCAATATCGAAACTGTATCCATTGCCCGTTCCGGGGACGGTGTCCCTCCTGTCATAGACTAAATTTTTATCATAAGTATAATTAAGCTGCAAGTCAAAGTCATAAGATGATGAGCTGACAGGCGAAGCAGATCCAGTGATCGTGCCTTGCTGAATTTTGTCGCCACTCAAGTATCTCGCCGTAAATCCGATCAACAATACTTCTCCCCATTCGGAGATGCGAAATCCCTTCGACAGCTCAATACCCCTTGCAGAAAAACCCGTTCCATCCAAGTTAATGTCGAATGTACGGCCAATGGGCAAATTTTCTCTCCTGTTGATCATTTGCAATATTTCAATTGTATCCTTGTTTGCTTCCAGAAACAGCTCACCCCTGTTAAAGACCGCAATACGCCACCCGCTGTAAATGAACCCAGTTGAAGCATTCCAATACGAATCAAGATGGTTTATATTATAAGGATTGAAAGGTCCCTCCCATTGATTAAAAAAAAGTCCATCGAGAGACACTGCATTATTCGAGCAGAATGCCTTTGCATCGAGAAAGATGCCATTCGCTGAACCGAGCAGAGTTGCAGGATTGAATCCCGACAAAGGACTTTGGCCGTATGCAGAGGATACAAAACAAAACAGGAAAGATAAAGTGAGGACGGTATTTGCCGCCCTCACTTTATGGAGAGTTTTTTTATTAAATGATTGATTCAATATAATTGTCTATATACTTCACCATTGGAATTCCGTTTATTGTGTAAAGGTCAGCCATTTTTGCATTGCCTGTCGTAGATATACTGCCCGTGAATTTTTGATCCCCGTCTTTTGCACCATCAAACGATAAACTCACATTCATATTGATCTGGTTGGTCAGTTGACCAGTAATGATTTGAGTTGTAGCATTCATGGTGCCACTCCCCGTAAGGGAAACTATCGTTCCATCCGGGTTCGTCCTCTTGTATGAAACATCCAGTGCAAATTGATTGTAACTACCTTCGGTTACTTTGAGGAAAGTTTCTAAGGTGGGCCTCAATGGTGCTTCTATTTTACCATTAAAGGAGGCATTCCAGTTGGGGTAATTAGTTCCACTTGGATCTATATTTATATTATAAGTGTCAGCATTGTTCCATGTCCCGTCTATTGTTCCGGTAAACTTGACTCCAGTAGGTGACCCATTATACATTTCCTCAGCTGTACCTGTGAATGTAGCCGCTCTAGGTAGCTGTACTTGTGAGGTTGCATTCCACACAATGGGAGAAATTGTTAGGACACCCGTCATACGGGCTGTCTGGGAAGTTATTGTGGCAGAAAGAGAAGCACTTGTCGGATACATGACATCCGTGGTATTTGGTTCTAAAGCAAAATTTGCAGTCAGCGAGTTAATTGACAGAGAAAGTCCAATGGCATTGTCAATCAGTGTCCCATTAAAATTTATGCTGGTGTAATAGTTTCCGCTAGTTGCTTTAGTAGCACTATAGTTGAAATTTGCACTTAAATTATGTCCGTTTATTGTTTGCATTGTTGCTGTAAAAGTTCCGGATGTTGGTAGATTCGGATCATTTATCACCACCGATCCGGAATCAATCCCAGTAGTCCCAGCTGTAACTAAGAATGTATAGGTTTCCCCGTCAGTCGTGGTTATTGTTAAAGTGTATGTGTCATGTGTAAAAACCTGAGGCCATGAACCTTTAAGATTCACCTGACTCACTGAATTAACAATCCAAGCTATCCGGTCCACAGTCATTGTTAGTTCTGGTTGTATCGTATTATTGAGTTCACCAGCAAGATTTACAAAAGGAGTATCTAATATACCAGATATACCACTCTGGTCATTGTGGATTGATAGAACCGTGTTTCTAAGATCAGCCACAAGATCCTTAGCCTTTTGCAAATCAGCAGTATCAGTTGGTGGGGTGACAGCATTTTGTGTTATAAAAGTAATAGCGTTTGTCAAATTTGTCTGGTTTGAAGAGGTTACCCCGGATTTATTGTTTGCTCCGGATATAAACTTACTCAAATCAGTTAACATATCATTTCCAACAGCATCCAATTTGTTATTATCTGCAAGATCACTTTTTATATTATTGATTGCAGCAGAGAGGTCGGCCGCTTTTCCATCATTAATATACTGCGATATTGTGGCGAGCATCAGACCATAATTTACTTGATCAGCTGTTGCACCTGATACGGACCCGGACTTGGTGACATCTGTCGGCAAAGTGTTAATGATATTTAAACCAACCATATCGCCCACAAGAGAATTTGCCTGATCAATATTCAAGGTAGGGCTAACAAGTTGCCAGGCTATTTCTGTCAGAGGTGTGACGGCGACAGAAACATTACCAGATACACCCATAAGGGCGGCATGGAGTAAACCATTGGTTAAATTTCCCCCAGTTGCTTCATCAGTGTAAGTGCCTCCTGATAGCTCAACGAGCACATCAC
The DNA here is from genome assembly GCA_050011475.1 of Syntrophales bacterium. Classification (GTDB taxonomy): domain Bacteria; phylum Desulfobacterota; class Syntrophia; order Syntrophales; family JBEKJA01; genus JBEKJA01. The sequence goes on along the minus strand of JBEKJA010000088.1, from coordinate 4,098 downwards.
CAGTGTAAGAACCGATGTTTACAGAATATGATCCGTCTTGCCCAGTTGTCGCTGTTCCTAGCGTATCCCCTTTGCTTCCATCTGTTTTTATGGAATAGATCGTAACCGTTCCCCCAGAGATCGGTCCTGCTGCAGCTATACCGCTAACTGATTTTGTTGGGGATGCTCCACCGCCGCCGCCGCTGCCTCCACCTCCACAAGCCAGAAGAGCCGAGAAGCACATCATAATCATAACTAACCATGCCCATAATCCTCGTTTCATAGTCCCCTCCTTAACTTATATTAATCCCCTAGGATTCTACGGATATAACATCTTTCATTTATAGAAATTGATCTTATGGTTTCTGGGACCATTTGTTTGTCAAATTTAGGATGGTTCGGGAGGAGCCCTGTCTTTAAAGGACAGAATAGTAGGAACGGTAATACCAAATAACTGTTCATCTGGATAATGGTAAGCAATACTTGGGTAGAAATTGACAACGATTGAATTCTGTGAGCCGTTGAGTAAATGCTTCGCTATACAAATGGGGCAGTTTGGAGAATAGTCGTCGTCATATTGATCGAGGGCAAAAGCAACGAGTGCGTGAATCATGATTAAGGCGAGGGTAAGAGGTATGGTTTTCTTAAAAAAGGATCCGGATGGTGGCATAAACATCAACACGTTATACAACGGTTAAAAATTACTTATCCACGCCGGTAGTTAACAGACCCAAAAATATTTATTATACAGAAGCAAGAATGATGCCAAGGGGCAATGAGACACGGCATAACATTATTATACATTATAACTAGATATTGTTATTAGGTTTTTATGTTAAAAGGATATAATATCATGGAGAACGTAATGATATAAGATTCTCGTAATTGTAAAGGAATTCGACAATATTTATGCAAGACATCTTCACATTGATATACAAGTAACTTAATTCAAATGATAAGAGACTCTATCGGCAGAATTGTAAATGTTTCCGACAAATTTACAATTTTAGGCTGAAATACTTTTTTGACCTCTCCCTTTCAACACATAATCGTCATTTTTTTACAAAATTCTGCTGAAGGACTTGTAGGATAAGCTAGTGATAGTGACTTGATATGCCATTGCCTGTTAAGTCAAGCATGGTTTAGGACAACTAAACCCATTTTACCCCTTTGTGTGTTGATCGCTTAGGGGTGGTGTGGGGAAAATGGGACTCCTGCTTTCCGGTCCCCATCCCCCCACCTGGGTAGTAATGTTGCGCATAACTAATTGTGACCAGATTGTGACCATAACCTTACAAATCACCATGAAAAACGGTAAGCCATGATAGAAATCGAATCGGTGTTTTTCTTGATACTGCTATATTGTGACTTACCGTTTTATATGTTGTCTTGATGACCTTCCATATTTGAGATATGTTATGAGAGAACGGTTTAATCTGCAAAGGAATTATGACCTCTGGCATACGGTGTATGAGACGACAGATTGGTTGGACATAAAACCAATTTTTAAAGTAACTCATATGACAGCATAAATGTTAGATTACATAGTTTATTACTCTGTGGTACTTCACGTTTTGTCTTCTCCTGTATGGCTGCCCTTCATTTTGTCGTAGCATTCCAGAATCAGGGGGATAAAGGTTGTGAGATCCTCGACAATGCCCCAATCGGCTATCTGGAAAATGGGGGCCTGGGGATCCCTGTTAATCGCTGCGATATATCGAGCTCCTGCGATACCCGAAACATGTTGGATGGATCCGGAAATGCCGCAGGCAATATAGAGCTGCGGTGAAACCGTTTTCCCCGTGATGCCGATTTGTAAACTGTATGGCAGCCAGCCGAGGTCACAGACTGTCCTGGAACCGCCGACGGCTGATTTCGGGAAAAGGCCGGCAAGCTTCCGCATAAGAGAAACATTTTCTTCGGCACCAATGCCTCGGCCGGCTCCGACAATAACCTCCGCCTCTCCAAGTTCACGCGACGCCTGTGAAGACGGTGTAACTTCCCCGGTTTTAGTCCACAGAAGGGTAATATCCGGTCTAATGGTTTCGACACGGCCCTTCACTGCCGATCCTTCTTCGGAAGCCGGAAATGCGCCCGGCTGGATTGTCAGAACAGCGCGTCTCTGTATTGGTGCCACAGACATGCACCACTTTCCTTTGAAGGCAGCACGTTGATATACTCTTTCTGAATCTTCACCGGATATTTTTGTTATGGCGGTAATGCACGCAGTATTGAGACCGACTGCAAGGCCGGGTGCATAATCCGATCCGATCGCCGTGTGGGCAAGACAGACAAATCGGGGGGCTAAGCTGGAAATTACAGGAATCAGGGCCTGCTGAAATGCTTCAGCGCAGTATGGATCGAGGGTATCGCTTTCCATGCCAATCACTGGAAGGCCCGTGGTTTCGGCAAATGTTCCGGCTGCCCGCATGATATTACGGCCTGGGATAACAATAACTATCTCTTCTTTATCGCTTCCACCTATCAAAAGACGGGCAAAACGGATCGCCTCGCCGGTTACCGGTGTAATGCGCCCTCCTTCACATTCAGCGATGATTACAATCCCATTTCCTGCATCATCAACCGACAACCGGTCCGCTATTTCAGAGCAATCCATGTTCATGGCAGATCTCCAAAAACCTTTGGGCTTTTTCCTGGCTGCCGCCTTCCAAGCAAATCCCCTTATTCAAAACGGACGGTTTTGTCAGGGATAATGTTTTTTCCTTTGGCAGAAGCTTATGCATGTCTATCGGAACAGTGGGAATATCCCTAGATCGTGCCCGCAGTACATGGGACAGGGCAGGGTATCGAGGCCTGTTGATCCCGGATTGAACCGTTATCAGTGCCGGCAGAGTTAAGCTCAGGGAAGCACGCCTTCCCTCCTCGCGTTCCTGGACTACATGGATAAATCGGGCGTCCGAATCAACTGTTTCCTCCACAACGGAAGTTGCGCAGGGGATACCCAGCAGGGCGGCAAGGATTTGGCCAGTTTGACCCTGGAGATCGTCCTCCGCCATTATACCTGTGAAAATCAAATCATATTCTTGTTTTTTTACATATGAGGCAATGACCATGGCTGTTTCGAAAGGTGTCACGTAATGTTCATCGACAATCCGAAGCAGCATTGCTTCATCAGCACCCAATTCAAGAGCTCTGCGGAGAACGGCAACGGCCCGTTGCAAGCCGAAGGATACTGCCTCAATGATCGTACCGGCAAATGCTTCCCGTATCCTGATAGCTTCCTCAAGGGCAAACTCATCATAGTGATTCATCCGGTATACGGGCATTTTTTCGGCTCGTACCCATCCTGTATCTTCCTCAAGGGCAAGGGGAATGTCAGGGTCAAGGATCTGTTTAATGCACACCAGAATTTTCATTGATGTACCTTATTGGTGGTTAAAAATAGATCCTGAATCAAGTTCAGGATGACAAAGGTTTTAAGTTCCGGATTACTTGTCTGCAATGCCACCCTGATTGGTCACCTTGAATTTATTTCAGGGTCTATTCTTTTATAACTGCCGTTTTATTGCATCATACCATATTGTTTCAACTTCTTATGCAATGTCCGGCGGGTGATGCCAAGCCGCCTGGCCGCTTCACTTTTGTTGCCGCCCGCGGATTTCAGAGTCCGGACAATGGCTTCCCTCTCCACATCCATCAGGGATCCGGATTCAGACACTGAACCATATGAATCGGCCTGTTTATCGCGTGCTTCTGCATCATGCGGCAGAATGAGGGACAGTTCGTTGATATCGATGTAATCCGATCGAGCGAGAATCACACCCCGCTCCACTGCATTGATCAGTTCCCGTATATTGCCTGGCCATGAATATTTAAGGAGACGATCCATGGCTCTCGGGGTAAATCCTTTAATGATTTTGTGATTCTGATCGGAAAATTTCTTCATATGATTCTGGGCTATCAATGGAATATCTTCCGGGCGCTCCCGCAGGGGCGGCACATGAAGAGTAACCACGTTGAGCCGATAGTAGAGATCTTCCCGGAATCTGCCTGTATGGATCTCAGAGATAAGGTCACGGTTAGTAGCCGCAATCACACGGACGTTCACGGGAATCACTTCCTGACCGCCAACCCTTACGATTTCCCGCTCCTGCAATA
>JBEKJA010000087.1:0-9022 GCA_050011475.1 Syntrophales bacterium | reverse complement strand
CGAGATTGAAAATCCTCAACGGAAGAAACAGTAATGTAGGATTGGACGCGACCCTGTGATTCTTGAACGGTGCGAGCAAATTAAACAAAAGGCGATGCTTTTACGAAGGAAACAGAATCGCACTTTGAGCCTTGCTGAAAAGGCAGGAAAGGTTTATATGAGCACTGAAACCTTCTCTTAATTTTTGATCTAATTTGTCCAAAACCATTTGAAGACGCACACTTAGATTCTCATTGGTATCCTGGTTAATTAGTATATCCCCAGATTTTCACTCCCAGTATAATAGCAATCTGAGAAAGAAGTCCGCCGACTGAATCAATCCCTACATCGATAATGGAAGCAGTTCTGGAAGCAACAAAAGATTGATGAAATTCATCACTCGACGCATATAACACAACTCCTATAATGGTATATATTGTCCAACGCAAGCACCATTTTTGCGAAGCACCACTGCGAAAAGCGTGAAATAAAAGAAGTCCAAGGATAAAGTACTCGGTGATGTGTGCTGACTTTCTAATCAATCCATGGAGCACATTAACATGATATGGTGAAAGCCAGGGGAAAAGGAAATGCAAGATAGGAACAATAAACCGGGAAGTCTGCTCATAGGAGAACATTCCGGTCGACATCCAGAATATAATGCTCATCCAGATAATAACCGGAAGCCAATATTTTAAGAATTTTCTATACAACTTCAGCTTTCTTGAGTTTGGTAAATTCGTTTAGATCTATCTCATTCTATATTTCAACCGGAGTCAGTGCAGCTACTACTTACCATTCAACTCCTTTCTCAACTTCTCAGAACACTTAAAGGTAATCACCTTCCTAGCACCAATCGTTATTGATCCACCAGTTTGAGGATTCCTTCCAGTTCGTGCTCTCTTCTTTTTGACAGACCACCTTCCAAAACCGGAGATCATGACATCATTTCCTTGGATCAGTTCATCTTTGATAATGTCAAAGAAGCTTTCAACGAGTTTATAGCACTCGTTCTTGGAAATAGCCATGTTGGCGTAGCACATGTCAGTTAGTTCTTTTTTCGTGATGGCCATGATGTGGTCCTTCCTTTGTGCTCTGTCTTTTAATACTCCCTATTCCATTTTCATAGGTGGGTAACTCTTGATTCTGTTCGGAACCGCTTCATAAAATACACGATGAAAATCATGGATTTTTTTAATCCTAACGCCATTTTTTGATATAAAAATCATAGCTACATTCGAACTCATATAATAGGTACAATATAAGTCGCGAATTTTCTTCAGTATATGTTTTATAACTTCATTTAATCTATCCGACATTTTCCCCCGAGCATTGTGTTGGTAAATAGCAATGACTCGATCAGAGTTCTTCTTTAAAAGCAGGTCTATTTCATCTATAAAAATGCGTTTTGGTGTTATTTTTTTTCCGGTAGCAATTCCTGTGTCAGGATCTATAAAGAGATCACCCGTATGGTTTATAGATTGAAAATATTTGATACGTGGAGCCCCCTTAAATATTTTATCATAATTCAGAATTCTATTATTTGTTAGGTTAAGAAGGGTTGCGTAAAGACCCAGTTGTTTATTGGTCCATATTTTGGGATCAGTAATCATTGGTTCCACACATAGATCAATAAGGAGACGCTCCTTACAGAGTTGAATCAGGAGTTGTCCCTTCCAATGATCAAGTGCATCACCTAGGAAATTAGAATTCATTTTTATCTATTAATCATAGCTGTTTCGTTTTAGGAGTATGCTATTTATAGATCCATTGTGCATCAAAAAGGAATATCCCCTTCGTCGATAAATTCCGTCGTATCTTCTATCTTCTCTTCTAACGGATCGTTTATACTTATAATATATTACGAGGAACGAATAAAGGGAGGCTTATAAAAGCAATGAAAGGCATAGACTTCTTCCTGAAATGTTGTTTTTCACGCATAGTCTACTTATACAACATTTCAAGTGATAATGTTTCTGGGGAAAGATCAAAGTGTTCCTGATCAGAAAGCATAGTCAAAGTTTACACCTCCGTAAATAAATTGATCATCTGCATCGTTAAAATTCGTCCAACCTTTTACACTGTTGAACTTGATGAAGTTGCTTGCCTCTTTGCAAAGGGGAAATGAATAAGAAATGGTGGGTATAATTGTAATTCGGTCCGTTGAAGGGAAAAAGCCGAATGTCAGTTACGACTGCATGGACAAGTACTTAGAGAAGAAGACGAAAGCCGCAATAGCAATTCAGGCAATCAAGATGCAAGGGAAACCCTTTGATATAATACTCAGAGTCATTAAAATGAAAATCATCAATAGAAGAAATGGATCCGGTCTCTAAACCTTCTCCTTCTGAGACGGCTCCGGGTGCTTCAAGAGTTGTGCGGCTGTTTCATAAACCTTTTTACCCTTTTCCAGAGCCGACTCATATCCTGCCTTGGTTTTCGCTGTTAATTCTTCGGCCTTCTTGATAATATCCTCCTGCGTTTCCTTCCCTCTTTTGGGTGCATAGAGAATACCGACTACGGCTCCGATGACTCCTCCAATAATTAAACCCTTAAAGAAATCTTCAGCTCTATCTGACATAACTTCACCTCCCTATTCATATTTTTTAAGTTTAATTATTGTTAACCGACATTTCCCAGATAACATCATTTTAAACCATTCCTCATGGCCAGAATGCTACCAATTCCGGTAAACATTGCCAAACGGGCTTTGCTTATTGTTGTTTTCTCAGGTCTTTCCATAAGTTTTGACTAAAAAGCTGACCAATCATCAGAAAAACGATCATTTTGACGTAACCGGAGCAAACCTTTCTTACAGTATGTAAGTTGAATATCATTCAAAATCTAAAATATACATTGTATTAGTATTTCCCGATGCTGCAGCCAATCTATCACACCCAGGTTGAATACCAAGAATCATTGGTAAATATATTCTTTGATGATTTCTTGGTTCAATTAATTTTTTATCTCCTACCTTAATATCTCGTAAAATATTTTTGTAAGTTGAAATGAGGTCTTCAATATTATCCGGGTATCCTTTCAGAAAAAATGGGTATATTCCCCTGTATAGAAGCATTCTTTTTGCACTTGCTTCAATTTCAGTAAAAGCAATAATGGGTTGTGAAGGCCTATATTTGGATACTCTTATTGCAGTATCTCCAGATGACGTACTGACTACTATGGCAGGTGAATTCAAATTTTCCGCAAACAAAATTGCGGATTCGGCAACCGCTCTTACCATAACTTCATTGCCAAGAATGCCTAAATCGCGAATCCTTTGTGTATCAGGGGTCAGAGTTGGGAGTTCAATGCACCTCCTTTCATCCCGTTGTGAATTCTCAGCTTTCGATACTATTTCTCGCATCGTATTAACACAAATTCCTGGAATGGCGCCTGTTGCAGTTTCCTCAGATAACATAACAGCATCAACGTAACCGAAGACCGCGTTTGCTACATCACTTGCCTCCGCCCTCTGGGGTCGAGTGTTATTCTGAGTCATCATTGAAGCAAGCATTTGTGTCGCAATTATAACTGCTTTCCCAAACTCATTCCCTTTTTTTGATATATATGCCTGGATTACAGGAACTTCATCTGGTGTAGTTTCTCCAGCCAGGTCTCCTCTTGCAACCATAACACCATCAGATTTTGCAATAATATTATCCAATGTAATATATGATCCTTGGTCGTCTTTCTTCACTGCCTGCCAAGTCTCAACTTTTGAAATTATTTCTGGGATGACAAGTCTTCCAATGCGTTTAGGTAATTTACTCATAAGAGTATTGCATTTATTTCTCAGCACAGATATATCATCAGTACTCTTGACAAAAGATAATCCTATATAATTAATTTCATCAACAAGTTGCGCTGCTTTAAGTGTTATTAGAGTCTCCTCATCAGTCAAAGTTAATGAAGACTCTGATACATTACTATCAGGTAAATTAATCCCATTGCCAGATTTAATTACGGAAACTGCATTTGACATAACTTCACACAATAAGAAATCATTATCAGTATTAACTTCTCCCACTTTTAATTCGATTCTTCCATCATTAATTAAAACACGATGATTGACACTAACATCATTAGCAATTCGTGAGTACGTCACAGGTATGATTGGAACACCATTTTCATCATATGATATCGCTTTTTCATCACTTGCTTTAAGAATAATTTTTGATCCTCTTTCAATATGCAATGGATTATCTATCTCACCTATACGAATTTTTGGACCGAAGATATCAAATAAAAATCCAATTAGGCACTTTTTTTGACATGCTATTTCATTGGCTTTTTCAATTATGTATCGGATGTGTTCATAACTTGGACTTTTGGGGTCATCATGCTTTTTAACATAAGAAAGGTTAATTCTAAGAATCGTCGCCCCTGCATCAATTATTTCCGATAGGTAGTTTTCATTTTCCTGAAACATTGATGGTCCACCAATAGTAGCTATTATAGCTGTTTTAGGTAAATCTAAAGGTTTGGACTTTTTTAGAATATCACTTCCATTTATGCCATTCATGATTTTACCATCACTTTCAAGCAATCTTTAATTGTTACTTGCAAATCCAATAACTATAACTCTCCATAAAATTAAGAGAATTTATCTCTATATATAACTATATGAAACCAATGAACATTTATTGGATATGGTTCCTAATAACTCACGAAAGGAGGGACAATAAAACTGTCAGTGATAATAGTCTAAAACATTAAAAATTCAAGAAATAAATCAAAATTGAAAGGAGAAACATTCATGCTTAATCAATGTCTGCTTATCGGGAATTTGGGAGATGCTGCCGAGGAACATGGGATTTCTCTCGTTCATATGCCTATCGTCTAATCGGATCAGTGAGGTTATTGAAACAATGTCGCCTATAGGCGACATTAAACCCATAACGGAAACACAAACCCGTCCACTCACTGGTCTGAAACCAGCGCAACAGAAAGAAGTGTTGCAGAAAGCAGTGAAAACTGTACCTGATGGCAAGATCACGGCAAGATTGATTTCGGTCCTTTGGAGCAGATCTTCTATGGTTAGTTTGACGGGAGACGGAAGCGGGTCCTCGTCAAAATCATCGGGGAATGATGCTTGGCTTCCTAACAAAATAGACTGTAAACTTGTCTATCAGGTCTACAGAACCTGCCTTCAAACACTCATATTTGGCCTATAACGAGCTTTTTCATGAAAGATGATAAAAAAAAAGGGGGGGGGTATATGACATGATATTAGGCGTCAACTTGGGTATTAACTTCTTCCTAAAGTATTGTAGATGGAAATTTTGCCTGATATACAACCTTTCAAGTGGTAATCCTGTACTCTTCACTTGATTGAACTTGGATAATATGCAAGATTTTAATTGGCAACCATGGAACCATGGTTGCAGTTAAAAAAGACGGAATAAAACGAACGATTTACAGAAAGGAGCAGTAAAATGAAAAGACTTGGACTGGTAATCTTTCTGCTAGTATCATGTGTTATGATTGTTTCGATGACTTTTGCACAAAATCCTGAGCAGGCGAAGTGTCCCATGATGGATAAAGACAAGGGGATGATGATGGGAATGGGAAAAGAAGGCATGCCACCTATGATGGATATGATGAGAATGATGGGGAATCTTGTTGCGACCAGTGACGGTGGTGTCGTGGTTATGATGGGCAACAGGCTTTATAAGTATGACAAAAACCTCAATTTAATTAAAGAAACTGAAATGAAAATTGATATGAAAAGCATGCATGAAATGATGAAAAAGCAAGTTGCACCGGAAGATACATCCGGGCATGAATCTCATCATACTCAATAAAAAAGACCTATCACAAAAGAGTAAATCTTTAACTGTAACAGTTATGTTATGTTAGGTTTCGCTATAATTATAATATATAACCATATACAAGCGAGACGACTTTACAATATTTGAAGTTGTATATCTTTTTACATCCAGATCGAAACTAAGAGGATAAGGTATGACTAAAAAGATTGCTGTTTTTGTGGGAAGTCTTCGCAAAGAATCCTTCAATCGGAAGATGGCAAAGGTGCTCACAGCACTTGCACCTGAATCGCTGATGCTTGAAATCATCGAGATTGGCGGGCTTCCACTCTACGACCAAGACTATGATGATGAGGGAACCCCACCTTCAGTCTGGACTGTTTTTAGAGAGTGTGTGAAATCGTTTGATGGTGTCCTGTTTGTGACACCTGAATACAACCGCTCCGTTCCCGGTGTGCTGAAGAACGCTCTCGATGTCGGATCGCGGCCGTATGGCCAGAGCGTCTGGGGAGGAAGGCCTGGTGCGGTTGTAAGTGTTTCACCTGGTGCAATAGGTGGCTTTGGCGCAAATCATCATCTTAGGCAATCGCTTGTATTCTTAGATGTTCCCACGATGCAGCAGCCTGAGGCGTACATCGGGGGTGCTGCCAAACTGTTCGACGTTAATGGCAATATTACTAATGAGACGACGCGCGAGTTCCTCAGAAGGTTCATGGAAGCGTTTGCGGCATGGGTTACGAAAAACTCTAAAAAACCATGAATGACGTGCAATAGAAAACGAATCAAAGGAAAAGGAGGACCCAAAATGAAAAAGTTGACTCTTGGCGTAGGTTTAGTTGTGGCAATAATTTTGAGTTTCATGATCTCCTCAACATTTGCAGCAGACTCAGATAAGTGCGATTACTCCCCCAAAATGAAGGCAAAGATTAAAGAGATGAAAAAGGAGCTGAAAAAATTCACCGATGAAAGAGCAATGGTCGCAACGAACCTGAAGACGTTTGATGAACTGGATTTCGTCGTCTTCAGCAATCAGGAATGGACACGGTTGCATGAGAGCCACTCGAAAGATGTCAAGGTCAACTGGCCTGATGGGCATTACACGACGGGCATCGAAAGGCACATTGAAGACCTCAAGGCGTTGTTTGTATATGCACCCGATACGAGCATAAAAGTGCACCCTGTAAAATTCGGATCAGATGACTTCACCGGGGTAATAGGAGTGATGACTGGGATCTTTACCAAGCCTATGCCGATCGGGGAAGGGAAGTTTATACAGCCCACAGGCAAGGCGTTCTCTCTACCTATGTGTACGGTGGGGCATTGGAAAGACGGCGTTATGATCGAAGAATGGTTATTCTGGGATAGTGCAACATACATGAAGCAAATGGGAATAGGACAATAGAGTAAATCAGAGGACTCGGGGTAGCTATCCCATTGCCCTTTGATGAAATCAAGGTAGTGCTGATACTGTTCATGGAAGGATAAAGAAATTGGTGGGAGAGGTATTTCCATGGCTAATTTGATGCCGGCTATCTTCTTCGGACACGGTAATCCGATGAACGCACTATCAAAGAATGTTTACACTGATGGTTGGGTTTCTATCAGTAAATCTATTCCGCGTCCCAAAGCCGTGCTTTCCATATCAGCTCACTGGTTCATACCGACCTGCGCGGTAACGGCTAATTCTGCTCCTCAAACAATCCATGATTTTGGAGGCTTCCCGAAGGAGCTTTACCAGGTGCAATATCCCGCACCCGGCAGTCCCGATCTTGCCAGTCATATTAAAGATCTGCTTGCCCCTGTTTCAGTGAGACTTGATGAAAGCTGGGGACTGGATCACGGAACATGGACGGTGCTACGTCATGTATTTCCGGGTGCGGGTATTCCCATTGTGCAACTCAGTATTGATGAAAGACAAACCCCGCAGTTCCACTATGAAATAGGAAAACATCTTGCGCTGCTGCGTGAAGAAGGCGTTTTAGTTATTGGTAGTGGTAATATCGTCCATAATTTGCATACTTATGCATGGGATAACCAAAAGGCTCATCCTTTTGATTGGGCTGTGCGTTTTGAGAAAAGAGCCAGGGAGTTGTTGCTCAAGGGTGACGATACTCTGCTTATCGCTTATGAGAAATTAGGGCGAGACTCAACGCTATCTATCCCGACACCAGACCACTACTTGCCTTTGCTCTATTTGCTTGGTCTACGTAAAAAAAACGAACAGATCAGTTTTCCGGTAGAAGGGATCGACGGTGGTTCAGTGTCCATGCTCGCTGTCCAAATAGGCTGAAGACATTGATAAACGGGGAACGCAGGAGACTGCACAATTGGTGCAAGACAGTTAGTAACGTGAAAAGCATTATCCAACAAGGTAATGCAGTCGAATCACTACACTCGTGGCTGATTTTTGTGTTACCCTCTTTTGATCCGTAATCCTCAATTTTGACAGCTACCCACAGAACGGCATTAGGAGTAGTCAGCAAAATGCTTCCTTCCTGTACTAAATAAATTAGCGCTCATAGTAGACAGACAAGGTTACAAATGCAAATGTTCAGGGTGGCTGATCGGTACAAATCATTGAATGCGGATTGAAATGTGCGGGCTCTTAGCTGTTTATCATCTGGTCATGCATGAGACAGCCCTCCGTCCTGTTACGATTGCCGGAGACTGCTTATCATCAGATGGCCTCGCTGCGTACTTGTTGAGGAATTCTGTTACGGTCAACCCCTTGCTGACTTCATCATTAAGGCGATTTGGGAAGGGAAAAGAGAGATCCTCTTTTAGAAACCAACTGCGCCAGGCGGTCCGCCGCCCTTGTTCAAATTCCGGGCATACCCACTTTGGCCTGCAGCGACGGCTGTGCGGGCATAGCTGAACCAAGTGTCACCATATCGAGTAAAACATTGATGCTCTCGTTCACGAAGGGAGCATGCTGGGCCCGGGCTTTCTGCTTGAGCTCAGTAAGCGTCTCCTTCTTCTTGCCGCCGCTTTCCTTCTCCATCTCTTTGCGTAAGTCGGCGAGCCGGATCACGCCCTTCTTACTGGCGGTCTCTTTGTTGTTCTTGATAATCTCGGCGAACTTCGCGTCTTTGGCAACCCGTGCCTTGGACCTTGCTGCCAGCTCCTCGAGCATGGGCTGCTCCACAGGTTTCCAAAACGGCGCGGCATTTCCCGGCACGCCGAGGAAGGGCTTGATCGCCTGGTCTGGAAGCGGGTAATCCAGCGCTGTTTCACCAATGTCTTCGAGAATGAACCAGATAGGCAGCTGCACATTC
>JBEKJA010000086.1:0-9026 GCA_050011475.1 Syntrophales bacterium | reverse complement strand
ACTGACCCGACACTATCGGTGTGACCGATGACGGCAATATGCATAGAAGACCGGGCTTTAATAGTATACATGACCTTTGAAAGCAGTTTTACCGATTTGGCTGTCAGAGTAGTGCTTCCTGTATCAAAATACATGATATAACTTACAGGCAGCAAAGGCTCCACGGCCAGTGCTTGTGCCAGCATTGCCCTGACCTGTTTGTCAACCAGTACTTTCGGGGAACCTGGATCTCCTGTCAATATTGACGTCTCTGTTGAATGCCAGGGCTGGTCTAATGTTTGTGCACCAGTCCCCTTTTCACTGACAACTTCAAGGCTGCCTGTCGTACCATCGGGGTTGGGTAGAAGGATAACCTGTGTCGTTGCTCCGCATGCGGCTAAGAGGAAAGCGGAAATTAAAGAAATAATGATGATCTTCGACGTCTCTAAATATTCACTGTATTTATTCATTGTTATATCGTTATCCAGCTGATTTGCTTTAAGTCTCATATTCCGCCCGCGCAGAAGTGTGGCCATTAATTGCTTTTGGCAGATCCAGCATCGGTATCATCGTCCGGGGAATCCACTATTATGGCAAAGTGTGTACCCCTTACGCCGCATACTGCGTTAGGCGTTTCAAAGTGTACGCTTTTATGGTTAAGCTTAGCAATCAATCCAGTCAGATAGACCATAGTCCCTTTTTTGACTTTTGCCGCGAATGCCAATTTATTTTCAGCCGGCTCGAAGGCGAACTTTGTCAAGTCAATCCGTGATTTAGGACCTAAAGATAAAACGCTGTTGTCCTGAAAAATCACGCCCATCGAGCCGTCAGACCCTGTGACCAAGGCATCGTTCACCTGCAGCTTGTCATTTACATTTGCGGGAATTAACTTTTGCTGGCGGCTGATGTAGGCTTTACCAGAAACTTTTTTAACGAAGCCAATACTTTGTTCCCCAGCAAACGCTAAACCTGCGCACACGATAATGGAAAGGCTCGCGGTGATAATCAACTTTTTCATGTTCCCTCTGAAATGTTTTTTTGGTGGATAAGATAATAACAATCACCATTTATTCCAATTTCTAAAACGGCTACAGGGCGATCAGAAATACAAAAAGGGTGCATTCCTGACTTGACAAGCACTCCCTTTCCGGCGGCTCAAGTATAGGAATGAGTCCCTTATATATCAAGGCAATTTTACAGGGACTAAATTTTGACTTGACTGTTACGATTCGATCAACACTTTAAAAGTCATTACACCAGTATCCTAAAGCCTCATATATCCTATCTTTCTGATCATGATTTCCATAAGAAATCTAGTACGAAAAAGATATGTGATTAATTAACGAGTTCAGGAAGAAGTTTAGGGGGGCGATACTTAATTATGTTAACATCAGCCAAGCAAAATCCTTTCCTTCAGCTTGCCTTTTTAGGAATTACCCACTTGGGCCTAAAATTTGCCCCGTGTATAAAATTGCATTAGTACATTAATTGATGGGGGAATGCCCGGGGATTCATGGCGACATGTGTCTCGTAATTTATTCAACCTATTTTGTCATCTCAGACGATGTATCGATTCCTTCTTGAACTATACACATCGCTAACCACGACAAAAATACAGGATTTCAATCCGAGATCAACAATGCCTCAGACACCCAACTCTTATTCTTTATAGTCGATCTATACCTTCAAGTACAAAATTGGAATGCTGAGATGCTTACGTTTAGTCTCTCCTAAGAAGCGTGTCTTTTCTCTCACCGTTGGTTCTCCTCGCATGGTAAGAAGTAATGAGGATGTTAAAATTATAGACAAATTCACGTTTTATTGATAATTCTATCACAAACATAATGAAGGTCTTACCATGATAGGAATCAATACATTCTTTCAGTATATTTCACTGCGCCGACGTATAATCATCACCATCAGCATCCTGACTGTCCTGACTATTTCCATCGGTTTATACGCTCTGATGGCTATAGTTGAATCAAATAACCGGCTGCAGGATAGCATTCGTACCGGTCAGGCAATGTCGCAAATGGTGGATACGGCCCGCCTTGCACAAGTTCATTTTAAAAAGCAAGTCCAAGAATGGAAGGATATGCTTTTACGGGGCAATGATCATGATCTTTTCGAAAAGCATTTAAGAGCCTTTGAAAATGAGGATCGGCTTGTAAACGATTACCTGCGTACTTTGGCTAAAATTACAGAATCAATGAATATTGTTACCCTTCAGATCGATGAGTCAATAAGAGTTCACGAGCGGCTCGGACATAAATATCGCGAAGCCCTCAAGTATTATAGGCAGGCAGACCTCAGGAGTGCAGTCATTGTGGATAAAATGGTACGCGGGATCGATCGTGAGCCAACGGATCGAATGGATGCATTGCTATACTCCATCAAGGGGCAGGCAGAAAAGCGGCTGAAAGAAACGGAGATTCTGGCAACGACAACACTGCAAGCCTATAAAAGTTTTTCCTTTTTTTTGATCTTTCTTGTGTTGGTTGGCGTGGGTTTCGGTATTTCCATGGCATATTCAATTCTGGGTGATCTCAATAAAGAAGATAATGGGAATAAAATTGAGAATAAAGATCAAGAAATGTAGGTTATAGGAGATCCTTTCATTGACTGCCGATCTATTTAGCCACTTTTTATCAATCATCGCTTTTATCATCCTAGTTGCACTTGTCTTTGATTTCATCAATGGATTCCATGATGCAGCCAATTCTATTGCCACCGTTGTTTCTACACAGGTATTGAAGCCTTATCAGGCTGTGATATGGGCCGCTTTTTTCAATTTTGTGGCGGCTTTTTTGTTTGGAACACAGGTGGCGAAAACCGTCGGGACTGGCATTATCAATCCACATATCGTGGATAACATTCTTATCCTTTCCGCTCTAGGCGGCGCCATTATCTGGAATTTGATTACATGGTGGCTTGGTTTGCCGAGCAGTTCATCCCATGCATTGATAGGCGGTTTGATCGGCGCCGGACTTGTAAAAGGGGGTATGCAGGTACTCATCTGGAAGGGCATTATAAAGACGGCAAGTTTCATTGTGCTTTCGCCTGTAATAGGTCTGAGCCTTGGGCTGATAATAATGATCGTTGTTTTGAACCTTTCGAGACATAGCAATGTAGCAAAATCAAATAGAATCTTCAAAAGGCTGCAATTATTATCAGCGGCGACCTATAGCATTAGTCATGGTATGAATGATGCGCAAAAGACGATGGGGATCATCGCAATGGTATTATTCAGTAGTGGCCACTTGGGCAATTCTTTTCATATACCATATTGGATAGTCATATCGTGTTATCTGGTTATTGGTTTGGGAACTTTATCCGGCGGCTGGCGAATTGTAAAAACAATGGGAACGAAGATTACAAAACTTCAACCGATGGGCGGTTTCTGTGCAGAAACGGCTGCTGCTATTTCGATCATTGGTGCATCAGTGGCAGGGATTCCGGTAAGCACCACCCATACTATTACGGGAGCGATTATGGGAGTTGGTGCAACAAGGCGGCTATCGGCTGTTCGCTGGGGAGTCGCCGGTACGATCATTTGGGCATGGATCTTGACCATCCCCATTTCCGGCTTGATTGCGGCGGGCATCTGCTTTTTTTTCAAGACCTTCTTGATTTTCTGATCTGTAACTTTACAGTATAAAAAATTAGATTTCGAAGCCTCAAATCCTACATTATTCTCACGATCACTATCGTTCATATGCATACCAACCCCCATGAATTAACCTATTTTTTACTATGAACTAATTATGATGAGATTATAAGGAAATAATACTAAGAAAAACACGATTTTTTAAGAAATAACATGAAATCTTAAAAATATTCACATAATTGTTATTTATGAAGGTAACCGATTTCTTCCTGTAATCGAGAGGTTCACCATTTCCCCTAGAATACATGCTTTCAAGCGGTAACTGTTTATCTTACTGTGCAGCACTTGCTGTTGATCCAAGCTTCTTCAATGTATCCTTCGTGCGGGTGCTTCCCTCATGAATTATCGTTCATTTGCTTTATTTGCATATGTGGGTTGTCTTTTATGGACGACCATTTTTGTGAATTTGGGGTATCTTACGAAGGAAGTATAATTGCACTTTGAGGCTTGCCGAAAAGTCAGGAAAGGTTTATATGAATGCTGAAACCCTCTCTTAATTTTTGACCCAATTTGTCCTAAACCGGTTGAGGACATACACTTGTTTAAATAAAAAATCAATACCTATGACCTGGTATAAAAAGGCTTGGGAATAAGCAATGAAGACGATCCACACAATAACAATCCTATTTATAACCTTGCTATTCTTGTATCCGGTTAGATCGGGATATTCTCAACCCAGGATCTCCATGGAAACGATCCCCAAGGAATTATCTGCTGGGGTTACTAAGCAGATCGAAGCATTGTACTCCTCTGATCCAACAAGTAGAGCATATGCAGCATACTCCCTTGGAGAAATGGGTGCTAAATCAGCTCTTGCTGCGCCCTTTCTGGCGGACTTGCTGCACGATAACGAAAAAGTTACCGTTACAAAAGGTCAAAGGAGAGTACAAACCTCGCCAGCTATGGAAGCAAGATTATCTTTGGTAAAAATCGGTCTGCCTTCAGTGGAACCAGTCATTAAGGTACTGAATGAAACAAATGATCCTGCGGTTATCAATCATGTCTTGTCTGTATTAACGGAACTCGATGACAAAAGTTCCGTTGAACCTTTAATAAATCTGCTAAAAAGGGTAAAGGAGCCACGTATAAAACGTAGGATCTTGACAACACTTGGTGATCTTGGAGGCGGTAGGGCTGTTGATGCGCTTGTAGATATACTGGAGAATGAGCATAATCGTGCTTTTCAGGCAGAGGCGGTCAATGCATTAGAAAAAATATATGCTGCGAGAAAGGTCGGTGTCTTGATTGATGTTTTAAAGGAAGCTGATGATCCCTACACCCGAAGCCAGGCAGTAATAATGCTAGGAAAATCCAGGAATAGCCGCGTAGTGGAGCCACTGATTGAGGTATTAATAAGAGGTGATGTAGACCCATCGGTACGAATACAGGCTGCTTATATGCTGGGAGAACTCAAGGACTATCGAGCAACGGGGCCACTAATCATTGCGCTAAATCAGGATAAAGATCCTGCGGTTCGGAAGCAGGCCATCTATGCTCTTGGGAATATGAAAGAGACATGGGGATTACAGCCTATCATTGATGTGCTGAAAAATGATAAGGACCCGTCTGTCCGTAGTCAGGCTATTTATGCACTGGGGGATCTCAAAGATTTGCGTGCTGTAAGACCTTTAATCGATATCCTGAAAACGGATAAAGATCCATCATTCCGGGAAAAGGCGGCAACGGTTCTTGGTATACTTAAAGACGGCCGGTCGGTAGAACCTCTACTCGAAGCAATGAATAATGATAAAGATAATACTGTCAAACTTGCAGTATTGAAAGCACTTGAAAAAATCAAGGATCCTTCAGCGGTCGTGCCACTGATTCGGGCATTGAAAGAAGAGAAGGATTCAACCTTACGTCTCCATGTCTCCCTGTTGCTAGGGGAGATCAAGGACAGCCGGGCTATGGAGCCCTTGCTCACCGCGATGAAAGACGATAAAGAGTCATTGGTCCGCAGCACGGCGGCATATGCGCTAGGTCAACTTGGAGATAGAAGAGCGGTAGGACCTCTTATCGAAGCAATGACAGATGAAAAAGATCGAAGTGTTCAGATAGAGGCTGCGGCTGCGCTTGGGAAGATCAAGGATTTTAAAGCGGTCGAGCCCTTGATCCAATCCATAGATAATCATGCAATTGTTGACAATGTAAAGAACTCGCTTAAAGCTATTACGGGGCAATCTTTCCAGACACTGAGTGAATGGGAGAAGTGGTGGAATGAAAATAAAGTGAAAATGCTAACATTAGAAAAGCAGTGATTTGATAATCATCTTAAGCAATGCAAGCTAAAAAATGGAACGCTCATAATAGTGTTGATATACTATTTTCTTAAAAGCTCAATCTTTTCTACTGCTAATCGCTGATTCTCCTCATAAGGGTCCCAGATAGAATAGACGAACTGAACATAAGTTACATCAGTGTCCGGTGAAATCGGGGCCAGTCCGTGAATTACCACCTAATCGATACCAGTCATCACTATAGCAGCTACCCATAGATTGGTCTGAATATAACGTTTTTTAAAATCCTGCATGGGTAGCCGTAAAGTTTTGTCCGGTAACATTAGCATTATTCACAGGCACAGATATACTTGTGGGGACGAACGCGTAATTTGACATGGATGGAGTCAAAGTATAACTGCCTATCGCTATATTTATAAAGTAAGTTCCGTCCGAACCCGCCTCTACGGGAACATCATATGTTCCATTTGAAGTATTTGTAATACTCGTAAGGGTCATAGTGACTCCAGCGAGTCCAACCCCATTAAATGTTACATTGCCTGAAATAATATAAAGCGGATATTATGGAATATGGATAAAATCCGAAAACTTAACGCATTGAGGAATGACGTCAGGATCAATTACAGGGGGATAAATGGTTCGATGACGCCAGAGGTAATCTGATACGGATGTAAGATCACAGTGTAAATTCGACTCTGTTACGGTAATCGATCCATCGGCGTTGACACTTTCCACAACGGCAACGTGACCTATTTTTATAGTATTATCATAAGTGTCTAAACAGTGTCTCCGGTGCGCAATTGCGCCGACTGAGGGTATCTTGTTACAGCAAGACGTTCCTAAATAAGCCACCGCGGCACTTGCCCATTTTTCAGCAAAATGGTTCAGAGCAAATTTAAGATTTACCTCACTATAACCTAAATCAAGCATCCGCCCATAGGTATACCAAGTACAATCACCTAAACACTCTGCAGCTTGTGGCCCGCAACAAAATTCATTCTTCTGTGGTCCACAACACTTTACGCTCGGATGTTCTGGTGAACACATTAATGTGTCAGGATTACACATTTGTCCACACTCTATGTTAGTGATACAAATCTTATTGGGTACTGATTTTGGCCAATATGGGGTTTTCGTATAATGAATCGTTTCTAACTGGGATACGTCATAGTTTGGCTGTGGCTGATCGTCTGGGGATGGAACCGCTGAAATTTCCGATGCTGTGCTGTAGTTATCATTAAGATTAAGGTTTAGATCTTTTGGTGATTGTGGTGCGGAATCCCAATGGATCTGGTAAAAATTTCCTATAAATCCGCCAGCTGCTCCTTGCATTGGTTGGGTGCTGACAATCGTACCATGCACACCCGGTTCTTGCGTGAACAGGATGCCCTTCAATGATGAGTCTCGTACAATTGCTCCGTTACAGCTAGCCATGATGCGCTGTCCTTTGTAAAATTTAATTGAACCACTAAAAGCAGTGAAAATTTGGGTAATGTTTGCGTTGTTCACTGTTATTTGAATACTTGCAGGACAAAAAGTATAACCTGCCATGGATGGGGTAATTGTGTAAGAACCATTTGCAACCCCGCTATGGAATGAATAGTTACCGTTTGTATCTGTCGTGGTAATACCAATCGTTGATTTGCTATCACTAATAGTTATTGTTACACCGGGTACGTTAATATCGGGTAACTGATAACTATGTTGTATTACCTGTCCTGAAACGAGGATTTCTGGGTTACCGGCAGAAGGTGATTCAATGACGATAAACATCAAAACCATAACCCACGAAATCAAAAGAATGCGTTTCACTATTCCCTCTTTAATGACTTGTGGTCGTGTACACCTAACTAAGATAAGGCATGTAATTGCTTAATTTATAATTACTTAGGCTACTTGCTCATATTAGGATTAGGTGCAACTCTTGCATTTGCTGATTTTCACTATCACATCTATATCCACTATTGTTTATCGCTCAAGAACAATAAAATTCGTTGAAGTATGAGCAAACATGTTATCTCTCACAGTCTTAAGTCTCCCAAAAAAATGAAATCCTTTTAATTTTTTTTACTGATTCAAGGTTGATTGTATTTTACTATTTACTTTTCTATGAGTTTCCTTTTCGAAATTGTAAATGAAATCATTAGATAAATATCCAAATAATGTTTTGAAAGATACAGTATCACGTTCGTAACTGTCATACATTCGTATAAGTATCATAATGAATTCAAAATAGATAGCGAACAGACAAATTTTGTAGCAACGTATCTCGTCAGTACCTTTGATTGATTCATGGATTGATAAGTCATAAGCGGGAAAAGTAAACGTTTTTCGTGGTTCAATGGCATATCTGGCGTTTGCATTTAGCCACAAAAGACCTTCATTTACTTTGTTGAGTGACTGGCTATATCGCATGATTCTTTCTATTTTTTTACCTACAAACACTATTAGTTAACTAAAGGATCAAAGATTATTGACAGAAATATTGTTTTTTTGCTTTTTGATAAATAAGTATGATTTTTTTTATTCCCTATTTCTTCAATCGTCATTAACAGAATTCAGTTCCACACGATATATCATTCAAAATAAATCATCGGCATTCGCCCTTATCTTTAGCCCATATATATTCTTTATCATATCCCAGTTCGCTGGCCCTGATAAGTGAGCGACAGCCTTCAAGTTTGTTACCAGAACGGAGATAAGCAAGTCCCCGGTTTTTATATGCCTGTGCCAAATCCGGTTTCAGTTGGATGGCCTTGTTGCAGTCCTCTATGGCACGATCATTTTGGCCAAGATTAGTATAAGCCCACCCCCTGTTACTATAGGCCACGGCTAAATCTGGTTTCAGTTTGATTGCCTTGTTGAAGTCCTTTACAGCACGATCATATTTGCCAAGTTTACCGTAAGCAAGCCCCCGGTTACTATAGGCCTCGGCCAAATTTGGCTTCAGTCGGATGGCCTTGTTGTAGTCCTCTATGGCACGATCAAATTTGCCAAGTTTACTGTAAGCAAGCCCCCGGTTACTATAGGCCTCGGCCAAATCCGGCTTCAGTTGAATGGCTTTGTTGTAATCCTCTATGGCACGATCATTTTGGCCAAGTCTACTGTAAGCAAGCCCCCGGTTACTATAGGCCTCGGCCAAA
>JBEKJA010000085.1:0-10174 GCA_050011475.1 Syntrophales bacterium | reverse complement strand
CCTTCATGCCAGGGAAAAAGCAAAGCGGCTCGGTTATGAAGTGCTGATTGTCGATACGGCTGGCCGTCTCCATATTGACGACGAGATGATGATGGAATTGAAGGAGTTGAAAGATGCCTTGATTCCCTCGGAGATATTATTTGTTGCTGATGCACTGACCGGTCAGGATGCCGTGCAGGTGGCGACACGTTTCCACGAGCTTCTTGGAGTTGACGGCGTCATTATGACCAAGATGGATGGAGACGCGCGGGGCGGAGCGGTTCTTTCTCTGAAGGCAGTGATGGGTAAGCCCATCAAATTTCTTGGAATGGGAGAGAAAGTCGATGCACTTGAAGTGTTCCATCCTGAAAGAATGGCTTCACGGATCCTTGGTATGGGGGATGTCCTTTCCCTTGTTGAAAAGGCCCAGGCGGTCGTAAATGAAAAACAGTCAAGAGAGTTGGAGAAAAAAATTCGCCGCAATGAATTTACGCTGGAGGATTTTCGCGGCCAGATTCAGCAAATTAAGAAAATGGGATCCCTGCAGGATCTGCTCGGGATGATTCCCGGCTTTAAAAAATTAAGAGCGATGAAGGATCTGAACCCGGATGAGACGGAGCTCACCAGGGTATCGGCAATCATAGATTCAATGACAAAACAGGAACGTCTGAATCATATAATTATAGATGGATCGCGCCGTAAGAGAATTGCCATGGGAAGCGGTACTTCGGTCCAGGATGTGAACCGCCTTTTAAAAAGCTATGGAGAAATGCGCAAACTTATGAAGAAAATGTCAGGTAAGGGTGCATTGAAAGCTTTCAAACGCGGCAATTTTTCCTTTTAATCCTCGATAAAAAATGCTAGCTAATATACTTACCTGTTTTTCACAAACGGGAATATCTTGTGGAGGTGATGAAAGCACAAAATGGCGGTGAAAATCAGACTTGCCCGTATGGGAGGGCATAAAAAACCATTTTATCGAATCGTTGTGGCGGATTCTAAATCGCCACGTAACGGCCGATTCATCGAGATCGTTGGACACTATGATCCAAAGAAGAATCCTGTCGAGATTGAAATAAAGGCGGATCGCGTCGAAGCCTGGATATCCAAAGGCGCCAGGCCGACCTTAACAGTCTCACAACTTATGAAAAAGAAAGGGATTATATCTCTGATATAGGGTTCAGGGCGTCGGATGACAGGCTGTTATTTGTGGTCCTTAAGAATGAATGGTTGAGGTCGATATTATAATGATCCAGGATATCAAACAGCAGTGGAGGTGGAGACTATGAGAGAATTGATAAAGTACATCGCGAAGGCATTAGTTGACCATCCGGATCAAGTGGAAGTGACTGAAATCGCAGGAGAGCAGACCTCTGTCATTGAATTACGTGTTGCAAAGGAAGACCTTGGGAAGGTCATTGGCAAGCAAGGAAGGACCGCAAAAGCCATGAGGACCATTCTCAGCGCAGCTTCAACAAAACTACATAAAAGAATGGTCCTGGAAATCATCGAATGACGGAAACTGATTAAATATACTTTTTAATCAGCGATTATCAACAATCAATGATCAATGAAAGTAAATGAGGTTCCATAGTTGCTGATTGATAATTATTCATTAATCAATGATTTAAGATGCGTTCAAACTTTATAGAAATCGGGAGGATATCCAGGCCCCAGGGGCTCAAAGGCCAACTGAAAGGTGTATTCTACCTTCAGTCGCCTGATCTGCTCGGAGCGATTGAAGATGTGGTGCTTCGGATGGATCGCGGGCCGGAAAATACATACAGGGTAATATCAATGAAATTCGCCGGTCGGGGTTTCATCATGGGCCTTGAAGGTATTGGGGATCGATCTTCTGCCGAGAAACTCATTGGTGCTAAAATTCTGATCCCTGCCGATAAATTGCCACCCTTGCCTGATGGTGAATATTACTGGAGGGATCTCATAGGCATGACGATTGTTACGGAGGATGATCAGATTCTCGGGCGGATTTCCGGTATATTTCCAACGGGTGGCAACGATGTGTTTATCTGTGAGGGTGCTGACCGGGAAATACTTTTGCCGGTAATTGATGATGTAATACGCCGGATAGATATCAGCAGGCATACCGTCATCGTCCGGCTACTTGAAGGGTTGTGACCGGGACATGATACGGTTTGATATCCTGTCCATTTTCCCAGAGATGTTCGTCTCTCCCTTTGAGAGTAGCTTGCTGCAAAAAGCCCGACAGAAGGGTCTCATAGAGATTCATCTGCACGATATCCGGACTTTTGCTCTTGATAAGCATCAGATGACAGACAATGAGCCGTATGGCGGCGGTGGCGGGATGGTAATGAAAGTTGAGCCCATTGCCGGCGCTCTCGAAGCCATCATGCCGTTTAGAGAAGGCTCACTGGTTGCACTTTTAACGCCGCAGGGAGAACCGTTCCGTCAGGATATTGCACGGGAACTGGCAACATACGGTAGACTGGTTCTGATTTGCGGGCACTACGAAGGGATTGACGAGAGGGTCAGAACACATCTTGTTGATCGGGAATTGTCCATCGGCGACTATGTATTGACAGGTGGCGAGTTTGCCGCCATGGTTGTTGTCGATGCCGTATCAAGATTGGTACCGGGTGTTCTGGGGAATGAGGACTCAGCAGGACAGGATTCTTTTTCCGATCATTTGCTCGAGTATCCACAATACACCAGGCCCGCTGAGTACAGGGGTTGGACGGTTCCTTCCGTTCTGCTCTCTGGACATCATAAAGAAATTGATGTATGGCGGCGTCGCGAATCTTTGCGGAGAACCCTGAAACGACGTCCCGATCTCATCCGGAAGGCTTCTCTCACGGAGGACGATCTGAAAATATTGAAAAGGCTGGAGACAGAGCAGTTGGATGAATAATAAACATGCGGGAGGTCTTAATATAATGAATATCATCGACACTATCGAAAAGGAACAGATGCGGGCGGATATTCCCGATTTCAAGTCGGGCGACACAGTACGTGTTCATGTCCGTATCATCGAGGGCCAGAAGCAGCGAATACAGGCTTTTGAGGGAGTCGTTATTCGAAAGCGAAGAGGAAATACCAGGTCCAGTTTTACGGTAAGGAAGATTTCCTGGGGAGTTGGTGTAGAGCGAACATTCCCTCTTCATTCGCCGGTTATTGATCATATCGATGTGATCAATCGCGGCCGCATTCGGAGGTCCCGCCTTTACTACTTGAGGAGTCTCAAGGGGAAAAAGGCAAGAATCCGCGAAGAGGGCAAGCTGTGAGCAGTTTATGAACCGGTTCGAGAAGGAGGCTTATCAGAAGGGCTGCCGCATAATTGCCGGTGTGGATGAGGCAGGTAGGGGGCCTCTTGCGGGCCCCGTAGTGGCAGCGGCAGTCATCCTTCCGCCGGGCTACGAAAATAATAATGTCAAAGATTCCAAGAGGGTTCCGGAAAACCACCGGGAGAAACTCTATGAAATACTCCAAGAGGACGCCCTTTCTTTCGCCATAGGCGTGGTCGAGGCCTGTGTTATAGATGAGATCAATATCCTGCAGGCAACCCTGCTGGCCATGAAGGAAGCAGTAGAAAACCTTCAGTTGGTTCCTGATATCATTTTCGTTGATGGAAATAAGCGCATTCCCGTTGGCCATACCCAAAGGACCATTGTCAATGGGGATAACCTGAGTATTTCCATAGCGGCCGCATCCATTATCGCCAAAGTATCCAGGGACCGGATCATGGAAATGTACCACCGGCAATTTCCTCAATATAATTTTGCCAGGAATAAAGGATACGGTACATCGGAACACAGGGAGGCCATTCATCGGTACGGTGTGTGCAAGATACATCGGAAATCATTCCAGTTAAAAAAGACGCGGCCTGCAAACATCGAGTTTGATTTTTCACAGGATGTATGATGGCAGGGCATCTTGAGACGGGGATAGGAGGGGAAGCGGTTGCCGATGCATATCTTAAAAAGGCAGGCTACCATATCACTGAGAGGAATTACCACTGTCGGATCGGGGAGTTGGACATCATTACAGAAGAGGATGGCAATATTGTTTTCATTGAAGTGCGCAGCAAACATTCCACACACTTTGGAGATCCTGCTGCGTCCATCGGTGCTTTGAAGAGGCGAAAGCTCTCTCTATTGGCTCTTCATTATCTCCAGGCACGACGTCTGGAAGGCTGCAGGGCAAGGTTCGATGTTGTTTCTGTGAGTTTCATGCCGGCAGGAATAAAAATCGATCTGATCAGAAATGCTTTTGACCTGGCCGCGTGAGGATTCGGTTTGAAAGTATGAAGGGAAAGCTCTACGTCATATCGACCCCAATCGGGAACCTGGAAGACGTGACATTCCGTGCCATCAGAATTCTAAAGGAAGTCGATCTCATAACTGCCGAGGATACACGTAGGACAGCAAAGCTGACACGGGCATATGGGATTGAAACAGTGCTTACAAGTCTTCATGATTATAATGAGCGCCGTAAGAGCATTGCCATATTGGGTAAAATACATTCCGGTATGAACGTTGCCTGTGTTTCTGATGCTGGAACTCCAGGCATTTCCGATCCCGGCTATTTACTCATCAATAGTGCCATTGAGGAAGGGATACAAATCATTCCGGTTCCTGGCCCGTCAGCAGCCATTGCCGCCCTGAGCGTTTCCGGTTTGCCGATGGACAGGTTCATATTCGAAGGTTTTCTTCCGTCAAGGGAAGCCCAGCGGCGCAAAGCGCTTTCGAACCTTTCTGATGAAACTAGAACCATGGTCTTCTATGAGTCGCCCAAACGCATTGTGTCAACGCTTCAGGATATTGCCGCTGTCATGGGAGATCGAGTGGTGGTTGTAGCCCGGGAGATGACGAAGATATTTGAGGATATAGCCCGTGGAAAGATTTCAAAGGTGGTGGCTTCCATGGCAGGCCGATCCGTAAAAGGAGAAATCACTCTGATTGTATCCGGATGGGAAAAACATAAATCCGGGAACATCTGTTCGAATGAAGACATAAGGTTAAGACTTGAGGCCATCCTTTCGGAATCCTGCGTTTCTCAGCGTGATGCGATCCGCCAGGTTGCAGATTCTCTTGGCGTACCAAGAAAACAAGTCTATCAAGTGGCGGTAAAGAATTTCCACCTTGATCCGCATTCTCCGGTGTGATAACAGGTTAAACAGGAGGTAACCGTGGAAGAAAACAAGCCCTCTCCGGCAGAAGATATTTATGATCTGAAAGACGTTGTGGAGGATGGCATAGCGCCCCCTCCCGGTGAACAGATATATGAGCTGACCGATATGGTGGATAAGAGACCTAAAATGGCCTTTGCCGACCCAGGACTCCGGGAGGAGATTATCCGCGTTGCCTCTGATATTGCCCGGCAGATAGCCAGGGAGGTTATTCCGGTTATAGCGGAACGGGTGATCCGCGAGGAAATCGAGAAACTCAAAGCACAGCAGCAATCCGACAGGGAAAAGATTTGAATTATTTTCCTTTGCAATGAACAAAAACAGCAGCATATTTCTATTCCTCTTCTATATCGGGATCTTTCTCTTCTCAGTGGCACTGGCGTTTTGTGAAGAAGCAATCCGGAATGTTGAAGTAATCGGGCAATCTCAAGTGCGGCACGGCGACCTGGCCAAAGCCAGGCAGGAGGCTGTCGGGATAGCCATACGAAACGCCGTTACGGATGTGGCCGCCCCCTTGCTGTCAGGAGCGGTAGGCCAAAATAAGCAAAACTTTTTTGATATGAAAATACTCAATCAGGCTGAGCAATATATCCGGAGTTACAAAGTCTTGTCTGAAGTAACGCAACAATATGATTATACCGTAACGATCCAGGCTGCTGTATCTGAAAGTGCAATCCGGACTGAATTAGAGAATATGGGTCTTCAGAATGTGCGTGAAAAAAAGGTGCAGTCCCATGTGTTGACAGGGGAGATAGGGGGAATTTCCAAGCTTGCTGAATATCATACCTTATTGGGAAGAATAAAGCATACTGCCGGCGTTCGAGCCGTCTATCCTGTCACTATTGCTCCGGGAACCATCTGTCTACGCATTGAATATGTCGGGTCCAGCGATATTCTCATGACTCGGCTGAGGGAACTTGGTATCAAGGTTGGTAAAGCGACTGTGAGAACAAATGAACAAACAGACTAATCGTCATGCAATAATTGCATCTGCCATATTGCTCTTTTCTTTTTGGGGAGTCTTTCTCTCCTGCCTGTTCTCGGGCTGCGGAGGTAAAACACCTTGTATGGTCATACCTGATTATGCAGGCAAGGGTATACGTACGATTGCCGTGCTTCCTGTACATGACGAGGCTGGATGTACGGAGGCATCTGTTCTGATCCGTGATAAAGTTCTTAAAGGACTATATTTCAAGGGATATAAAAAAGTTGAAATAAAAAACATGGATGAGAAGCTGAAAGCTGTCTATCCCTCCAAACTTATGGAGAGGACTGATCAGATACCACCCGTCCCCGTCGGTGAGCTTCTTGGTGTTGATGCAGTAATGTATATAACCCTCACAGAATTTAACACTAAAACGCAGATGATATATGCACCGACGTCTATGGCGGCAGGTTTTGAGCTACGCAGCGCCAGAACAGGTATAACATTATGGAAAACCTCATACCGGGCCGTTGAGAGAAATTATGACTTTACGGACAGATTGCTGGAAATGAAGAGAATTATAATTTTTGAGACGATCATCCAGGAAGTTGTTGACAAAGTTATCAATACTCTGCCTGAAGGTCCCGAAACCGGCACATAGAAGAATTTACATACCTGCTCATAAAAGGGGCTGGTAGATATCCAGGGAGCATGATAATCTTTTGTGCAAAGTCGTTTTAAAATCCTCATTCTGTTTGTTGTAAATTCGGCGTAATAAAGCATCCGGACACTATGGTATGATTTGTGGAGGATGATAATGAAAAAGACCGTCCAGATTGGAATAATTCTGAGTATGGTGCTTTCGTTGAGAGTCATACAGGTAAATGCATGGAGGGTATTCGACCTCGTGGTGGGAAGGGGAAACACCAAGGTTACAATCCTGGATGGAAAAGCTTAGATCCTGCCATCCAGAAAATCTGCATGGAAAAGTGCCAGTGTCGGAGATAGTTTACAAGCGGGTGATGAAATAAAAACGGCGTCCAGGTCCAGGATTGAACTGGTTCTTCCTGATAAATCGGTGGTTCGTTTTGCCGACAACACGCATTTAAAGATCCGGCAGGAAAATGCCGGCAGTGACACGACGCCGCTCAATGTTAAAATTCATGTCGCCCTCGGATGATCCTGAGCTAACGTTACCAAAGATGTGGGACCGAAGGGGAACTTCGAGATTTCTACAGATACTGCTGTAGCCGGAGACAGGGAACTGTCTATCGCATAAATATTGAGGCGGACCATTCTGCATTGCTTCGGGTTTATGATGGAGGGGTTGGTGTAGCAGGCAGGAAGAAAAGCGCGTCCGCTCAACAAGTTCCTACTCTTGGGGAGCCAACGGCCGTAAAAGGTCCCTCGGAGCTAGCCGGTCCCCGTGAGGTGACAATGGAGGAGTGGGTTTTCATCGTAAAGTCCATGCAGGAGGTTCGCATCAGTTCTGATGGGGTTACCGGTCAGCCGAAGGACTTTTCGGCAGAATAGGATCGCGATGAATGGGCAAACTGGAACAAGCAGCAAGACAGTGCAAGTCAGGAATTGCCATAAAAAAGACGATATGACGGGACCATGAAAATACACCATGCTTCTGCTCTGACGATATGAATATACCGAACCTGCTGACCATTATAAGGATTATTCTTGTCCCGCTGATTGTGATTCTCCTGATGGATGGTGCTTATGTAAAAGCGCTGCTTGTATTCATCATGGCGGGTCTAACCGATGCTCTGGACGGGTTCCTAGCCAGGGTTCTTCTCCAGAAGACAGCCCTTGGCGGCTATCTGGATCCCATTGCTGATAAAATCCTGATAGGCAGCTGTTTTACAACCCTGGCCATCATGGGTATTCTCCCCGGATGGCTTGCCGTTGTTATCATCAGCAGGGATGTCATCATCATTCTTGGCATCTGCATCCTTACCATCATGGGAATTTCCTATGAGATAAAACCGGTTTTCGTAAGTAAGGTAACAACAACATTACAAATCATTACAGTTTTCGCCGTGTTGACACTCAAATGTCTGCCTGGAATATTTACGCCTTTGTGGATCCATGGTCTGTTTTGGATATCCGCGGTCTTTACGATGGTCTCTGGAATGGATTACATGATTATCTGGATCAAAATGATTAATCATCAATCATGACGGCATTTTCCCGCTTTTTTTGTCTTGACAGGGTCTGTTTTTATTGTTACGAATGCAATCTTCTCAATATGGCTGCAAACCGGATAGGCACGTAGCTCAGGGGGAGAGCGCCATCCTGACGCGGTGGATGTC
This sequence comes from Syntrophales bacterium, assembly GCA_050011475.1. Taxonomy (GTDB): domain Bacteria; phylum Desulfobacterota; class Syntrophia; order Syntrophales; family JBEKJA01; genus JBEKJA01. Next base: position 1,782 of record JBEKJA010000085.1, on the reverse strand, counting down.
CAGGGTTCAAATCCCTGCGTGCCTACCATGGATCAAGAGGGCATCAGCTGGTGGCGGTGATGCCCTTTATAATAATATTGAAGGATATGCTGGCATTTCATAAAAAGTAATGATTGAATATGACTGATATCAAGATTACTTGGCCCGACGGAAGCCATGGGGTGTTTGCCGCCGGGACTACCATACTAAAAGCACTTGAGAGCTGGAAACCCGAGGCGATGCCCAATATTGTCGCCGCTAAAGTCGACGGCAGAGCTTTCGACTTGAGTCAGGTTCTGATGAGTAACGCAGTTATATCGCCCATTGATATGAACTCAAAAGAGGGATTGGCGATCCTCCGTCACAGCACCTCTCATGTCATGGCGCAAGCTGTTCAGGAAGCCTTTCCAGGAGCGAAAGTAAGCATTGGCCCTTCCATAGAAGAGGGTTTTTATTATGACTTCGAATACGAAAAAACCTTTACTCCGGATGATCTGGAAAAAATCGAAAATCTCATGGCGCGGATCATATCGGCCGATTATCCTTTTTCCCGCATCGAACTCACAAGGGATGACGCTATAGCCACCTTCCATGGGAAGGGGGAAACGTACAAGGTCGAACTACTTCGTGATCTGCCTCCGGATGTGAATATTCCATCCACCGGTATGATCCGGGCCTATAAACTCCTGAATGTCGCCGGGGCATACTGGCGGGGCGATGAACGCAATCAGATGCTCCAGAGGATCTATGGCACCGGATTTCCGACCCATGAGGCCCTTGAAGATTATTTAAAGATCATCGAGGAAGCGCGAAAGCGCGACCATAGAAGACTCGGACGTGAGTTGGATTTGTTCCAGATAAATGACGAAGCAGGTCCAGGGCTGGTAATCTTTCATCCTAGGGGTATGCTGTTGAGGCACATTATCGAGGAATGGGAGATACAGGAGCATCTGAAGCGTGGCTACGATATGGTCATGGGGCCGCAGATCCTAAAAGTCGATTTATGGAAGCGGTCGGGCCATTATGAACATTACCGCGAGAATATGTATTTCACAGAGGTGGAAGGTCATGGCTATGGAATCAAACCCATGAACTGCCTGGCTCACATGCTAATTTACAAATCGAAGATTCGGAGTTATCGTGACTTGCCCCTGAGATATTTTGAGCTTGGTACGGTTCACCGTCATGAAAAAACCGGAGTTCTCCACGGGCTGCTGAGGGCTCGCCAGTTTACTCAGGATGATGCACATATTCTTTGCAGGCCTGACCAGGTGATTGAAGAAGTTCGGGCAATCGCGGACTTCGTTGCCTATGCCATGAAAATCTTTGGCTTCGAATACGAGGTGGAATTGAGTACGAGGCCTGAGGATTCCATTGGCTCAGATGAAGATTGGGAACTGGCCACAGCGGCCCTGGAAGGAGCTCTGAAGGATCACAACCTATCCTATGAGATTAATGAGGGGGATGGGGCGTTCTATGGTCCGAAGATTGATTTCAAGATTAAGGATGCTCTGCAAAGAAAATGGCAATGTGCTACGATTCAGTGCGATTTCACACTTCCAGAGCGATTCGATCTCACGTATGTGGGAGAAGATGGACAGCGCCACCGTCCTGTTATGCTGCACCGGGTCATTCTTGGCGCCATTGAAAGGTTCATGGGAGTTTTGATAGAACATTATGGAGGTGCTTTCCCTGTTTGGCTGTCTCCCGTGCAGGCTGTCATTGTGACAGTTACAGACCGGCAAATTCCCTATGGACAGGAAGTCCTTAAGCAATTGCTGGATGCAGGGGTCCGGGCCGAGG
>JBEKJA010000084.1:0-9092 GCA_050011475.1 Syntrophales bacterium | reverse complement strand
ATGATTGTTCAGGAATATGGCCTGTATTTCGCGGCTGTCATATCACAACAGGACCCGCAAACATTGTACGCTCTCCTGGAGCAATTCAGGATCCTATGTGCAGTCCGTATAGGGCCATACGGTGTGGAAAACATCAACATGCTTGTTGAACAGATACTTCGTGAGAAAGGTATAGTCCCTCACACCGGTAGGGAATATCCGGGCCGTCCGCTGATTGTGCTGCGCAACGACTACCAGCTTCAGCTTTTCAACGGGGATGTAGGCATTATCATGCGGAAGGGAGATCACTTTGTGGCATGTTTTGAGGATGAAGCCGGTGGAATAAGGCATTTTGCGCCATCGCGCCTGCCTGAGCATGAAACGGTCTTTGCGATGACAGTCCACAAAAGCCAGGGATCTGAGTTCCGAAAAATTCTGCATATACTCCCCAACAGGGATAATCCCATACTGACACGTGAATTAATTTATACGGCCGTGACTCGTGCAAAGGAGGAAGTGATGCTGTGGGCGGATGAAGAGATATTGAGGATGGCTGTTTCCCGCGCTATCAGGAGGGATTCGGGTTTGCGGGATTTTTTTCATGGACCTGCCTGAAGTAGTCCGCCAGAATTGCTTCATGATCGAAAGCCAGGGGATGAGGAAGGGTTGACCGGGTGAAGAGCCCGATTTCCGCGGCGTCATCCGAGGCTGCAGGCTGTCCCGCCGCGTATGCGATGAACACGGTACTGATGGTGTGGCCCCTTGGATCCCTGTCAGGCTTGGAATAAGTGTGCAACTGCCGGAGAAGCGTTACGCGGAGTCCTGTTTCCTCCATTGCTTCCCGCACGGCGGCTTCCTCCAGCGATTCTCCATAGTCGACGTATCCCCCGGGCAGTGCCCAACCGAAAGGCGGATTTTTCCTTTTGATCAGAACAATGCCGCCTCCCTCGAGTTCGATAATGATATCCATGGTTGGTACAGGATTCAGATAGGATTCCGTTTCATGGCCGCATTGATCGCACTTCCGCTTTGCCTTCATGAGTGGTCCGTCTTTCCCTCCCCAAGAATGAAAATCCAATAAAACGATTGGCAGATCATGTCAAGATGCCAAGGTTAAAGATGCATGGTTATGGGGATGGATATGTCTTGACAATTATAATGCCATACATTAGTTTTAGACTCAATTTTATGGAACTATGAAGTGTTTGCGGATATTGCCGATAACGGGGGTGCAATCATGATTGGTGTGCTGGTTACTACCCATGGTAACCTTGGAATCGAAATGATCCGGGCTGCCGAATTGATCAAAGGGAAAATAACAAGTGTTCTTCATGTTTCCATTGATCAGTCTCAGAGCGTGGATGAATTGAAAAAGGAAATTAGTACTGCAATCAAGAAACTCGATGATGGCCAGGGTGTTCTCATCCTGACGGACCTTTTTGGCGGGACACCGTCCAATATTTCACTATCATTTCTGAAAGAAGGCAAAGTGGAGGTTATAACAGGCGTTAATCTTCCCATGCTGCTGAAGATTACTGATGTCCGTGAAAAAATGAACTTGAACGATTTTGCCTGCTTCATCAAAGAATACGGTCAGAATAACATCTCATTGGCCAGCGAGATATTGCAAAAGAAAGTAGTTCCCTGATCCAACCCGTTTGATCCCTGAATTGGTTTATTGCCGGGTTGCGAAGCGCGGGAGATCCTCATGAGGCTGAAACATGAACATAGTCCTTGTTCGGGTAGACAACAGGCTTATACATGGACAGATCATCGAGGCGTGGATACCATTCACGGAAGCTTCCCGAATTATTGTAGCCGATGATGAAGTGACTGCGGATTTTTTCCGGGAATCTGTAATAAGCATGGCGGTTCCACGTGATATAGATCTTATCATTGTCGGCGTGGAGGAGTTGTCTCAAAAATACAGTTTTGAACGGGGCGGAGGGAAGAAAACGATTGTTATTTTTCATGACATTAAAGCGGCGTGGAGAGCTTACAAGAATGGGTTTTCCTATAATCGCCTGAATCTTGGGAATGTACATACCGAAGATTGCCAGCGCCGTTGTTCTCCGTCCGTACTGCTTGGGGAAGAGGATATCTTGAATTTAACCGATCTTCTGCAGGCAGGTGTTTTTATCGATATTCGCAGAGTGCCCCGGGAAAAAGCCATGGATATAAGAGATTTCATAAAACCTCCAAAGACATGAAACCAATATAGTATTGATCCTATAATTTTTTAACAAGGTTACCTTATGCTCTACGAAGCTTTCCTGGTTGCCCTGCTGGGTATGGCTATCTGTTTGGATCGGGTGTTGCTACAGGTGATGATATCCCGTCCCATTGTTGCCGCTCCTGTTATCGGCTTCCTTCTGGGTGATCCATATACCGGTTTGATTGTCGGAACATTTCTAGAACTCTTCTGGGCGGATCGGCTTCCCATTGGTGCTTACATTCCTCCAAATGAGGCTATCGTGGCTGTCGTAATGACGGCTGTGGCCGTATATGCAGGGAAGCAATGGGCATCACATCGTCAAGAGCTTATTGCATTGTCGGCTCTGTTGGTCATTCCAATGGGAATAATCGGCCAAAAGACGGATACCCTGATCATGAAATCGAATGACTGGCTGGCGCAGCGGGCACTGCAAGATGCACAAAACGGAAAATCAGCATGGATATCCAAAGGTCATATTCTGAGCATTTTTAAAGTGATGCTCCTTTATTTTCTGATCATTTTTTCAGGAACGCTCCTCGGACTTGCCGTCTTCCTCGGGCTTGTTCCGCATATACAGGCATCGGCGTGGCAGGCACTAAGGATCCTTTATTATATTCTTCCGCTGATTGGTACGGCTGTCGCTCTTCATGTTATCCATGCGCGGAGAGGGGTTCCCGTTTTCTGTGCCGTATTTCTCGTAATTTTAATCATAGCGCAATGGCTTCAAGGATGAACGGCAGATGAGAGATTTTCTGATCCGCAAACCGCAGTTAATAGATATTGATGCAATGATGCATATTGAAGAAGCCTCATTTCCGGAGCCCTGGACAAGAGGGATGTTACTGCATGAGATTGCCTCAATTCTATCAAGAGGCTGGCTGTCAGCTTATGACAATGGAATGGATGAACCTTCGGTTGCAGGCTATATCTTTTTCTGGATTGTGGCAGGGGAGATTCACTTGACGCGTATCGCCGTGAAGGATGCGTGGCGGGGTCGAGGCATTGGAAGCGGCCTGATGCAGGCAATGTTTCACTCGGCAAAACAGGAAGAGGCAAGGCGTGTTACCCTGGAGGTCCGTTCCTCAAATATTGCCGCACGCAAACTTTATGAGAAAAGCGGCTTCACACTGGCAGGTGTACGGCCGCGATATTATGAAAACAGGGAGGATGCCATGATCATGTGTATGGAGATTCAAGGGAACGAAAATGGATGAGCGTCGATCCCTCCTCGATGTGGAAGTGTTATCCAATACACCGGTCGCACCGGGTCATTTCATCTTGACGCTTGGCGTTCCAGGCCGCATGGAAACACCTGTGCCGGGGCAGTTTGTCCTGCTACATCTATCCCGACAGGGTGGGATATTGCTGGGCAGGCCTTTCAGCATTTATGGATTTTCCAATCATCCGAATGGCGCTGCTCTTGAAATTCTCTATCGAATCGTCGGCCGGGGTACTCGTGCGATGTCCCTCCTGAGAAAGGGGAATTCCGTGAAACTGCTTGGACCTCTGGGGCGGGGTTTCGATTTGCCGACCAGGGAAAGCCGGATCATGCTCGTTGCAGGTGGAGTAGGCATGGCCGCATTGGTATATCTTTCTTCATTTATTCCTCATGAGCAGCTATCGGTCTACCTTGGGGGAAAAACTGCTGATGTCCTCGTCGGATTGGACCGTCTGGAGAATAACGCATCATCCATCAAGATAGCGACGGATGACGGAAGCCGGGGATTTCACGGTCCGGTGACGAAGCTACTGTCGCGGGATTTTGATGCCGGCTGTGAAATGCCTGAACGGATTTATGCATGCGGACCAGTCGGGATGCTCAAGGGTCTTGCAGTGACCATCGGCGGTTGTCCTGCCGTCTGCCAGGTATCCGTGGAGGAGCGCATGGCTTGCGGAACGGGGGTATGTCTGGGCTGTGCCATGACTGTTAAGGAGGAAGGCCATTTGGTGTACAAAAGGGTATGCAAGGATGGCCCCGTCTTCCTGCTGAGCGATCTTGCTTGGGAACTGCCGATCCAGGACGATTCGCTGGAGGTTGAGTGATGACCCATCATACTGCGCCGAACACCGGTGTAGAGTTTGCCGGCCTAAAATTGAAGAATCCTGTTATGACAGCCTCCGGCACCTTCGGCTATGGTGAAGAGTTTTCTTCCTATCTGGACCTTCATCGTCTCGGTGCTTTGATCGTGAAAGGTCTTTCCATCGAACAGCGCCCGGGAAATCCACCGCCAAGAATTGTGGAGACCCCATCAGGTATGCTCAACGCAGTAGGCCTTCAAAATATCGGGGTTCGTGCCTTTGTTCGGGAGAAGTTGCCCTTCTTGAAGGATTTCAATATACCAGTCATTGCAAATATCTTTGGTGAAACGATCGATGAATACTGCAGAGTTGCGGAAATTTTGGGAGCAGCCGGAGGGGTTCATGCCCTAGAGGTGAATATCTCCTGCCCCAACGTGAATCATGGAGGAATCGCTTTCGGAGCGCATGCCCATTCAGCGGCGAAAGTGACCCAGAACGTGAGGAAAGCTTCTTCATTGCCAGTTATCGTCAAACTGACCCCTAACGTAACAAGTATAGTTGAGATTGCTTGCGCTGTGGAAGAAGCCGGCGCCGATGCACTTTCTGTGGTAAACACGATTACGGGTATGTCGGTTGATATCGAGAGCAAGCGGCCCCATCTGAAACACATCACCGGCGGATTATCCGGCCCTGCCATACGGCCTGTCGCTCTGCGGATGGTTTACGAAGTTGTCCGTCATGTTCAAATCCCGGTAATTGGTGTCGGAGGGATCATGGAGGCTGCGGACGCCATTGAATTTTTGATCGTCGGGGCAAAAGCAGTTCAAATCGGCACGGCAAACTTCATTGACCCATCGGCCATCATACATATCATCGAAGGAATTGAAAGCTACCTTGTCCGGCATAACATCGGGGATATCAGGGATCTGATCGGTACCCTGCGTCTTGATTGAAAGGGTATGGATGGATTGCCATGGCTCAGGAAGAGAAGATCGCTGAGGGCATTTATCTGATCGGCGGACCGAATATCTCCCGGGCAGAGGATGCAACATCCTTTGTCATTGAATTCGGCAAAGAGCTGGTCATGATCGATTCCGGGGCTGGCCAGAGCACCATGGTCCTTGAGCAGAACATCCGGTCGGCAGGCCTCGATCCGGAAAAGATCACCACCCTCATTCTAACCCACTGCCACATCGATCACATCGGGGCAGCCCCCCACTTTCGGGAGCGATTTGGCTCTCTCATTCTCATTCATGATCTTGATGCCCAAGCTGTTGAAGAGGGAGACCGCATTCGCACGGCAGCCAGTTGGTATGGCGTTCATTTTCCTCCGACCTCAGTGGATCGTAAACTGAAAGGGGAAGAGGAGATTCTTGAGTTTGGCACGGAGACGCTTCACTGTCTTCATACGCCTGGCCATACGCCGGGATCGATTTCCATCTACCTGGATCGCGCAGGACAGCGGATCCTATTCGGTCAGGATATTCACGGTCCTTTTATCAAAAGCTTCGGATCTGACATCGGGCAGTGGAAAAAATCCATGACAAAGCTGATCGCTTTGAATGCCGATATTCTGTGCGAAGGCCACTTCGGGATATTCCATGGGAAGGAGCATGTCAGACGATATATAGAGCGCTACCTTGAAGAATACGAATGACGGCTCCAGTAACCCCCCAATGAACATTCAGTTCTGGTACCTGCCAACTGCCTATTTCAGCTCTTTCATTCCATTAGTTCAATACAGGATATCTTATCTTCGAGACGTTTTCTGGAAACCGGGACGGCAGTCTTCAGTTCCTGTGCAAATAGAGATACCTTGTATTCTTCAATCATCCAGAATAGCTCATCCATGGCTTTCCGTTTCTCCGGTGAGCACAATAAAACAGCAGAAGCCAGCAATTCAAGATATCTAATCCTGAAGACGGCTATTTCTTTACTGCGCAGTTGCGATTTTCCGACATGCTGGATACCTCTTTCTGTACGGATGATAAGTGCTTTGAGATAACGCAGGAGCCATGAATAACGCTCTGCAGGATATCTTTGAAGAAAATCCATCGGCATAAGCTGTGCAAACTCATCCTCCATGTCTTTCAGGAAAGAGACGGCAAGGGAGTCTCTCCGCTGTGATTTGGATAGGCCGGCTATAACCTCTTTAACCTGCTGGCAGGCTTCAAACAGCGGCCTCGCAGCTTTCAAAACATCCTGTCCATGGGGAAGAATACGTGAAGCCACGGATGCCGCATGTTCGGCAAAAGAGGCCGTGGTGCGGACCGGCATGGCGAACAGATCATGCTTAACCTTATCCATGAGAATGCCTTCAATAGCCTTATGGCCGCCGAAGCAGGACACAGTATCTTTCATATAAGTCCTCAGTGAGAGACTCTTCAAAAGATATTTCATTTCATCCCTGAAATGCAGACTGTATAGTCCGGCAACACCCATGAGGTGAGAGGATGCAGCCTCCTTTTGGTTCCTGAAAAGCCGCAGGGCGACTTTGCCGTCGATCACTGCCAGTGCCGGATAGGCCAATCCGGTCGGATGACTGGCCGATCCAAGGATAACGTATTCCGGCAGGTCGCCGAAATCCCATCTGAAAATTTCATCACGCTCCCATTGAGGCCGGATTTTCTCAAACGCGGATGACTCCTCATCATGGTGAATGGTGTCCTGAAGATGCCGGAAATCCCGCCCGCTAATCAGTTCCCTGCCGGTTTCATCCGTAATGACGTAACGGATTTTAAGGTGATCCGGCAGATGCTCAAAAGGCCAGGCCGAAAAGGGGATTTCCACGTTGTAACGGTTGTGAATAAAGCTGCTCAGGGCTGTAATAAGAGGCTTGCTTTTGTCCGAAGTTTCCTGTTCGAATGCTTCATACATATCTTGAATGGGATGGAGTTTTTTTCTATATGCTTTTGGCAGCCCTTTCAGCAGGGCCAAAACCTTCTCCTGCAGAAGGCCTGGAATGGTCCAGTCCATGGCAGGTGCAGGAATCTCGGACAGCACGCCCCATGGAATCATCATGGTAATGCCATCCCCCTCCGTGCCGGGCATGAAGCGATATGACAGGGGGAAACGCAACGGACCCGCAAATACCTCATCCGGAAAGAGCTTTTCGATCTCATTGTCAGGTGACATACGGAGCAGATCTGCTTCGGTCATTCTTAAAAAATCGTCGTTTCCGGTATCACGGATGATTCCCTGCAAGGTTTTCAAGTCATAAATTCCCGGCAGCCTCTCTTCATAAAAATGAGCGATATCGGTCTCCTCGATGAGAAGATTACGCCGTCTGATCTTACTCTCGATATTTTCAATATGCTCAATAAGCTTTTGATTGTGACCTAGGAAGGGAATGTGTTTTGTAACATCGCTTGAAGCAAGTGCCATGGCGAATATTCTGGATGCATCATCCGGATCAATGGGTCCATAAGGGACTGGTCGGCTTTCAACAACCGCAAGATCATACAAGGTTATCTTTTCAAGAGCAACCACCTGTCCCCGTTTATTGTCCCAATGCGGTTCCATGTAGGAGCGGCTGCAAAGATGAGATCCGATTTCCTCTATCCATACCGGATCGATATTGGCGGCGGTCCGTGCAAATCGCTTTGAGGTCTCCACAATTTCCGCTGCGACAATCCAGGGTCCCCCGTGATTCCATAATCCCGAGGCTGGAAAAATCATCGCTTCCTTTCCTTTGGCACCCGTGTATACATTTTTCTCTTTTTTCATCGCTACATTGGAGAGAAATCCACTCAGGACAGCGCGATGTACTCTGCCCGGCATGCTAATTTTCTTCCGTTCAGACACTTTACCGCTTGTTTGAAGATGAGTGCGTCGAGGGCATTCTTCCGTGTAAATGGATCGAATCTGGTCATGAATGTCCCGCCATTCACGCATTCGACGGTATGAAAGAAAGTGATCCCTACAAAATTTGCGCATACGATTGTGGCTTGGATTGCCTTTTAAAAAGCTGTGGTACTGATTCCATATTTTAAGCAGAGTCAGGAAATCGGATGTTGGCTCCTGCCATGACCTGTGGATCCGATCAGCCTCGCTTTCACTATCGGCGGGCCTTTCTCTCGGATCCTGGATGCTCAGGGCTGCAGCAAGAATGAAAATCTCATCGAGGCAATCTTCCTCTTCACCGGCAATGATTATTCTCGATATGCGCGGGTCCAAAGGCAGCCGGGACATGATCTGCCCTTTTTCCGTCAGCCGATAAGTCAGGCTATCTGCGTCGGCATATTCCGTGATGGCGCCTAGTTCAACCAGGACTTCAATGCCGTCGCGAATATGACGGGGGCGGGGTGTATCAATGAACGGAAAGGTCAATATGTCGCCGAGCTTGAGGGCGATCATACGGAGAATCACTTCCGCCAGATTGGCCCTGAGTATTTCGGGAACCGTATGAAGCGGGCGATTCATGAAATCCACCTCATCATAGAGACGAATGCAGATTCCATGCTCGACTCTTCCACATCGGCCCTTGCGCTGTTCGGCGCTGCTTTGTGAAATGGGGCGGATGGGTAAGCTGTTGGTCCTTGTTCGCGGGTTGTATTGCGAAAGGCGGGTAAGACCTGAATCAATGACATATCGGATTCCGGGGATGGTCAATGATGTTTCCGCAATATTTGTTGCCACAATGATTTTCTGTTGAGGCATACGCTGAAAGACCAGACGCTGCTCTTTCCAGGACAGTCGGGCATACATCGGCAATATAATGGTATTCTCATGGGAACGTTCCGTTAAGTGTTCACAGGATTCCCTAATATCCTGCTCCGTAGGCATAAAAATGAGAATATCTCCCCCAACGTTTTCCTGCATCAATTCATCCACGGCCCTAACAGCGGCTTCAACATGGGTGAAATCCCCTTTCTCCTCG
>JBEKJA010000083.1:0-9142 GCA_050011475.1 Syntrophales bacterium | reverse complement strand
TGTTGAGGTCGCCGATGACATCGCCCAGGTACTCGTCGGGGATCTCAACATCAATATTGACGATGGGCTCGAGCAGAATGGGCTGGCAGGCCATGATTCCTTTTTTGAACCCCATGGAGCCGGCAATTTTAAAGGCCATTTCCGATGAGTCCACCGTATGGTAGGAGCCGTCCACGATGGATACCCGCACATCCACAACGGGATATCCGGCAAGCACACCCTCCGCCATGGCCTCAATAATGCCTTTTTCAGCAGCGGGCCTGTACTGCTGAGGAACAACGCCGCCGATGATCTTGTCGCGCCATTCGAAACCCGATCCACGGGGCAAGGGCTCAATGTCGAGCCACACATCACCATATTGGCCCCGACCACCGGACTGTTTTTTGTACTTTCCCTGAACATTGGTTTTACCCTTGATGGTTTCCTTATAAGGTACTTTGGGGGTCTTGAGGTTTACCTCCACACCGAATTTTCGCTTCATCTTCTCCACGGCGACTTCAATATGGACCTGACCCATTCCCGATAAAATCATCTCCTTGGTCTGATCGTCCCGGCGGAAATGCAGTGAAGGATCTTCCTCAAGCAGGCGGTTCACGGAGGATACGATCTTTTCCTCATCCCCCCTGGACTTAGGTTCTATGGCGAAAGAGATGATGGCGGGAGGCGGAGATATCTTTTCAAAGATGATGGGCGCTTTTTCAAAGCAGATCGTATCGCCTGTCGTGGTTTCCTTGAGTTTGGCGACCGCCGCCAGGTCTCCTGGAATTGCGGCCTCCGCAGGTTTCTGGCTTTTTCCTTCCAGGAAAAACAGGTTCCCGGTCCGTTCCGTTATTTTGCGCGACGCGTTGAGAAAGCTTGAATCGGATGAGAGTGTTCCCGAATAGACACGGAATAGGGTCAGCCTTCCTGCATATGGATCGGCAATGGTCTTGAATACCAGGCCTGAAAAGGGCGCTTTCTCATCGGGCGGCCTTTCCTGCTTTTCATCTGTTCCTGGCTTCTTTCCCGTTACCGGTCCCCGATCAACCGGATTGGGAAGCGCCTGAACCATAAGATCCAGCAGGGGGGCAATTCCGATACTTTTTAATGCGGCACCGCAGACCAGCGGAATCAAAGATCCGGCTAGAACGCCTTTCCTGATTCCTTGCTGAATCTCCTCTGGATTCAGATCGCCGGATTCAAGGTACTTGTCCATAAGAGCATCATCGGATTCAGCGATGTCTTCGATCAGCGTTTCTCGGTATTTCTTTGCCTTTTCAACCAGATCCGGTGGAATTTCCGAGATCCTGGGCGCTCCTTTGGGGTCCTCGAAAATCAATGCCTTCATGGAAAGCAGATCAACGACGCCCTTGAAGGATTCTTCTGCCCCGATGGGTATGTTGAACAGGCTAACCTTGGCTCCAATCTGGGTTCCGATGCTTGCCACTGCTTTGAAGAAATCAGCCCGCTCCCTGTCCATTCTATTTATATAAACGATTCGTGAAAGCTTGAAGGCATCGGAGTATTCCCAGACTTTCCGGGTTTGAAACTCCACCCCGCCCACTGCATCGATAACGACGATTGCACCATCTACGACACTGAGAGAACTTCTGGTATCAAAGGCAAAATTTGCATCGCCGGGTGTGTCGATAAAATTGACTTTGTATTTATTCCACTCAACGAAGTTTAAAGTCGCATTAATGGACACGCGCCTTTTCTGTTCCTCCGGTTCAAAATCCATGTTGGAGGAATTGTCATCCACCCTGCCGAGCCGATCGGTTTTACCGGATATATATAGAAATGATTCGCAAAGTGATGTTTTGCCTGTTCCCCCGTGACCGACGATAGCCACGTTTCTTAGTGATGTGGAATCATACTTGGCCATTGAAGCTCCTTTCATCCCGAAAAACGCCCAGTATTTGCTTAATAAGGTCACGGTTTTTAGCCTATACGATCTTTCAAAGTCAAGACAATTTTCCCGAGTCAAATGTCATTGACAGAATCATATGATCCAAGTATATAGGCCACTTTGGAAAAATGCGCCGTAATAGAGGTGTCAGTATAATCATTTGATATTGTTTGAGAGTGATAGGGGAAGGTGTGCAATATGGCTGTGAAACCGAAAAAGATCACCAGGGTGCTCATAGCGAACCGCGGAGAAATAGCGCTTAGAATATTGCGAACCGTGAAAGAACTCAATCTGGAGTCCGTGGCCATCTATGAAAAGCCTGACAGCGAAGCGTATTATATCCGGATGGTGGACAATGCCATCCTGATCGGCGATGGGCCGCGGAAGGATTATCTTGACATCGACAAGATTATCTGGGCGGCCAGAAAGAGCGGGGCCGACGCCATACATCCGGGCTACGGATTCCTTGCGGAGAATGCCGATTTCTCCGAGGCCTGTGAGAAGAATGGCATTATCTTTATCGGACCGCCTCCCGGCGTAATAAGGGATCTCGGCAACAAAGTTGTCGCCCGCAAGATCGTTCAGCGTGCCGGTGTGCCTTTCATTCCCGGAACCGGGGATATTGTCAAGGGTGAAGAAGGCATCGAGGAGGCCATGGATTTTACGAGGAAAGTTGGCTATCCTGTAATGCTGAAGGCATCTAGCGGTGGCGGGGGACGCGGAATCCGGAAGATTTCAGGCGAAGCGGATCTGGCAGTTCAGTTGCCGCAGGCCAGGGCTGAAGCCCTGTCGGCATTCAACGATGAGAATATATATCTTGAGAAATGCATCGAGGCGCCGCGCCACGTGGAAATCCAAATCCTGGCCGATCGCCATGGCAATATCATTCATCTTGGTTCCCGTGATTGCTCCATCCAGAGACGTCACCAGAAGCTCCTCGAAATTGCGCCTGCGGATCTGCCTCCCGATATCCTGGAGGCCATGTATGAATGCGCCGTCAAAGTAGCACGGGAATCGGGGTATGTCAACGCAGGCACGGTGGAGTTCCTTGTCGATGCGGAAACCAACGAATTCTGGTTCATGGAAGTAAATACGCGGCTGCAGGTGGAACATACGGTAACAGAAGAACTGACCGGTGTCGATATCGTACGGGAACAGATCCGGGTTGCTGAAGGCCATACCATTGATATTCCGAAAGGGCGGCTGAGGCTTTTCGGAAAGGCTGTCCAGGTGAGAATCAACGCGGAAGATCCCAAGAATAATTTCATGCCGGAAGGCGGGAAGTACGTTGAGGTTTATCAGTCGCCGGGCGGCCCTGGAGTGCGTTTGGACGGAGCGGTCTACCAGGGTTATAAAATTCCCATGGACTATGATTCCCTGCTGGTTAAGATGACGGTGCGGGGGTATAACTGGGAACAAACCATCCAGCGCCTCAAACGATCACTTACGAGCTTTCTGATTGTCGGTCCGAAAACAACGATTCCTTTTTATCTTGCCCTTTGTGACGAGAGGGATTTTCAGGCCGGCCATTTCGATACGGGGTACATCGAGACGCATCCCGGTATCTTCAATTATCAGGAACCGGAACGGGAGGTGGCCAGACTGTCCAAGCTGATCGCTGAGATCCATGCCCGTAAGATCAACCCATATTGTTTTTAGCGGAAATGAACGGATCAGGACCTGGGTTTATGAGCCAGACAATGATAGAAGAACGCATCACACCAAGAGAGCTCCATGAGCATGGAGTCAAGTACATTCTGGAAAAAGTCAGAACCCGGAAAGGATATTTCATAACAAACACGGAAAGAGACCTTTCACAGTCCGACTTCAAAAACAGGGTCATGCCGCATACCCAGATGCTCGTTTCGCAGGAGCGCAATTCAGCGGGATACTTTTCCATCGAAATTACCGGCGGGGCCTCTGTTCATGTGGATATGCTTCGCAAGCAGATCAATCCCATGGAAAAGCTGCAGATCCTCAGTGCGAATATGCCGGATACCATGTTTCAGACGCTTTGCCGGGGTATGAATCTTTTCGGTTACCGGCCTTATCCGGAGAATGTCGTCCGCCTCACCGTTCGGAGTTTTGCCCGCTATGTTCATGTCTGGCGTGTGTTTGATTTCCTGAATTTCGTTCCGAATATGGTTCCCGTTTTCGAGGAAGTGAAAGCGGCAGGCTGTATCCTCGAGCCTTCTATTTGTTTCTCCACGGGGCCGGAGCACACCAATGAGTTTTACGTAAAGAAGGTAGGCGAGATACTCGATGTAACAGGCACGGACATCCTTTTATGTATAAAGAACCATGCAGGTCTCGGATCATCCAGGCGTATCGGCGACCTGGTTCGGGCAATCCTGGACAGGTATCCGGATCTGATCATTCATTACCATGGCCACAATACGGATGGCTGTGATATCGGCCGTATTATCGAAGCCGTACGCAACGGTGCAAAGATTGTCGATGCATCCGATCATTCCTTCACCGGCTTTTACGGCCCGCCGCCCGTACTGTCCGTAATCCAAGAACTAGACGATTATGGCTTTCGTGCCATTGGCATCAACAAACAGGCCGTGATCGATACATCAAACAATCTTCGCCCGGAGAGGGAATTCTATCGGGATATGGAATCCCAGTTTCTCGGTTTCGACCCGACCGTTCAGATTCACAAGCTCCCCGGAGGTGCCACGGGTTCCAGTTTCGAACAGGCTGTCAAGGGAGGGTTCCTCCACCTGATGCCTCACATCCTTCAGAACGAGTTGCCAAGGGTGCAAATCGAGTTGGGCAACTGGTGGAGTGTTACACCGGGATCCCAGATTCTGTGGACAACTGCTGTCAATAACGTGCTTAAGGGGGTTCGCTACAAGGACGCAACCGACGATCTGAAGAACCTTATGCTTGGCCGGTATGGAGATTTTCCTTTCCATCGCCCCGCCGATGAAATCTACGAGGCTGTATTCGGACCCGATTGGAAGAATATCGTGACGTGTGACAGCGGTTGCCAGAAGGTCGAGGACATCGATATTGACGTCGAGGCGAAAATTCTGGAGCATCGGCTTGGCCGCCCTGCGTCCGCAGATGAATTGGTGCTGTACCTCCAGCATCCCAACGACGCTGTCAGCTTTTTCAAATTCGAGGAAAAATTCGGCAAGACATGGGTTCTTTCTCCAAGGATCTGGTTTAAAAAAGGCGGATTCAACCTTGGCGACAAATTCGAATTTGTGGATGTCGATGGAAAGCTTCATTCGATTGAAATCGGACCGCAGCGCCGGACAAAAGAAGGTGATGCTGTAACATACCTCATCGTAGACCATCATCCCGAGCCCATCCTTACGGAGATGGAACAGGAAGGCCAGCAGACAAAAAGAAAGGCCACCCTGTCGCTCAAGGAGATTGAGGCTCTTGCCAAAACGGGTGACATCCGATCGCAAATCATCGGGACAGTCAATGAGATTCCGGTAGCCGAAGGCGACGAGGTTTCCGCTGGCCAGATTCTGGTCACTCTGGAAGCCATGAAAATGCTCAACAACGTCGTTTCCGAAATCGGTGGAAAAGTCACGGAGATCTTGATTTCACCGGGTGATAAAGTAGAGGTGGGCGATCCATTGATGACCATCGAGAAGACAGTATAACTGCCCGCACCAATCTTACATGTATAGAATAAAGGCTTACACTTATAGAACACAGGTACATCAGGATGCTTGGAAACATACTTAAGAAAATCGTCGGCACTAAGAATGAGAGGGATCTGAAGCTTTATAGCGTGATCCTTGACGAAATCAACCGTCTCGAACCGGGGTTAATGGCCATGTCCGATGAGGACCTGAAGGGCAAAACACCCTACTTCAAGGAGAAGCTGACCAACGGTGCTTCCCCGGAAGATATCAGTATCGAAGCTTTTGCAGTGGCACGCGAAGCCGCCCGCCGCACACTGATGATGCGTCCATTCGATGTCCAGGTTATAGGCGGATATGTTCTTCACGAAGGCAAGATTGCTGAAATGAAAACCGGCGAGGGGAAAACCCTTGCCGCAACGATGCCCCTGTATCTCAATGCCCTGAACGGAAAGGGAGCCCACGTCGTGACGGTGAATGATTATCTTGCACGGCGCGATGCGGAATGGATGGGGCCGGTTTACCGATTTCTTGGCCTAACGGTTGGTGTCGTAGTCCACGGATTGGAAGATAACGAACGCCGGGCTGCTTATGGCGCTGACATTACATACGGTACAAACAACGAGTTCGGCTTCGATTATCTTCGGGACAATATGAAGTTCATGCTTGAAGATTACGTCCAGAGGGACTTCCACTATGCTATTGTTGACGAGGTGGATAGCATCCTCATCGATGAAGCGCGGACCCCTCTGATTATTTCAGGCGCCTCCGATGAATCCACAGATAAATATAGCCGGGTCAACCAGATTATTCCACGCTTGAAAAAAGAAAGGGATTTTACGCAGGATGAAAAGAGCCGTACCGTTGCCCTCACTGATGAGGGTGTAGCCCGTGTGGAAGGCTACCTCAAGGTGCAGAACCTCTATGAACCGCGAAACATGGAAATTCTCCACCATGTGAACCAGGCCCTGAAGGCGCATGTCCTGTTCAGGCGCGATGTGGATTACGTTGTTAAAGAAGGCCAAGTGATCATTGTAGACGAATTCACCGGGCGGCTGATGCCGGGCCGTCGTTTCAGCGATGGACTTCACCAGGCCCTGGAGGCAAAGGAAAAAGTGAAGGTGGAGAGTGAAAACCAGACCCTGGCATCCATTACGTTTCAGAACTATTTCCGGATGTATGAGAAGCTTGCGGGCATGACAGGTACAGCGGATACAGAAGCCGAGGAATTCAAAAAGATATATGGTCTCGATGTTATGGTTGTTCCGACAAACATGCCCATGATCAGGACGGATCACACGGATGTGATCTACAAAACGGAGCACGAAAAATTCGAAGCCGCCATCGAGGAAATCAAGGAGCTGCATGAAGCCAGCCGTCCCGTTCTTGTCGGGACCATCTCTATTGAAAAATCGGAGCTTCTCAGCAAAATGCTGTCACGAACCGGGATCAAGCATAGTGTTCTGAATGCCAAGCACCATGAGAAAGAGGCGGAAATTATCGCCATGGCCGGCCAGCCCGGCATGGTAACAATCTCCACGAATATGGCCGGTCGCGGTACGGATATCAAGCTTGGTGAGGGCGTCGCCGACAAAGGTGGGCTGCACATCCTCGGTACGGAGCGTCATGAAAGCCGCAGAATCGACAACCAGCTCCGCGGACGTTCAGGACGTCAGGGGGATCCCGGCTCCTCTCGTTTCTATCTTTCCCTTGAGGATGATCTTTTAAGGATTTTCGGTGCAGAGCGTATTTCTTCCATAATGGACCGCATCGGTTTTGAAGAGGGCCAGCCCATCGAGCACCGGCTGATTGGAAGAGCCATCGAAAATGCCCAGAAACGGGTTGAAGGTCAGAATTTTGATATCCGGAAACACCTGCTTGATTATGACGATGTCATGAACCGGCAAAGGCACGTTATTTATAATCAGAGAAAAAAAGTATTAAAGGGCGAGAACTTATGGGAAGATATTGAAGATATGCTTGAAGAAATTGTCGATGAGACAATCCCTGTATATATCCCTGAAAAAACACACCCGGATGACTGGAATTTGAAGGGTCTGGAAGAATGGGTGGTGACACAATTCGCCCTGAAAATGAATTTTACCCGATCCGAAACTGGGATCGATGCAAATATTGTTAAGGATGACATTATCGAGGGGGTCAAGACGTTACTCCGGAACAAGGAGAAGGAATACGGCACCCCCCTTATGGATTATCTGATCCGGATGATCATGCTTCAGTCCATCGATTCGCTCTGGAAGGACCATCTTCTGAACATGGATCATCTTAGGGAGGGAATCGGATTGAGGGGATACGCCCAGAAGGATCCAGCGCGCGAGTATCAGAAAGAAGGGTATGAAATGTTTATTGATATGACGCAGCGCATTAAAGAGGATAGTATTCAAAAACTCTGCCTGGTAAGGATTCAGAAGGAAGAGGAAGTCCAGGAGATGCGTGACAAGCAGCAGCTGGACTATGTCATGTCGCGGGGCGAAGATAAGCCGGAATCCGCAACCGTCAAGCGTCAGAAAGAGAAAGTGGGCCGAAACGATCCATGCCCCTGTGGAAGCGGCAAGAAGTACAAGAAGTGCTGCGGACAATGACGCTTCAGGCGGCCTGCCCCCCTTTTTTCAAAGGTGGGATTTTAGACAAACAAATTCACGGGTTTTGAAGGAGGGGCGTATGTCATTTACATATATTGTGCCGGGATTTCTGGCAAATGGCATATCGTGCGGTATCAAAACGGACGGCAGGAAGGATTTGTCTCTCATCGTATCCACGGTCCCCGCCAGGGTTGCCGGCGTCTTCACGAAGAATACATTTAAAGCCGCCCCTGTATTGATTGATATGGAGAGAATCCCGCTGGGTTCTGCAAGTGCGATATTGTCCAACAGCGGCAATGCAAATGCGGCGAATGGCCTGCAGGGATATCGTGACGCACTGTCCGCTTCAAGGATGCTTTCCCGGAAACTTGCCATGGACGACTCACTGGTTCTTCTAGCCTCTACAGGCGTGATCGGGAATCGCCTGCCGGTCGCGAAAATACGGGCCGGCCTTGGAGGTCTGGTTTCGGGGCTGAAGGATACGGGATTGAGTGATGCGGAAGAAGCCATTATGACCACAGACCGGTTTCCCAAAATGGCGATTCGTAAATGCCGGGTTGACAGCCGGGAGATAACCATTTTCGGTATGGCCAAGGGTGCCGGAATGATTGAGCCGAATATGGCAACAATGCTGGCTTTTTTCCTGACGGACGTGTCCATTGGGACCGGGGTGCTGAACCGGATTTTCCAGGAGGTTATAAACCGGACATTCAATACCGTCAGTGTGGACGGATGTATGTCAACGAACGATACTGCCCTGATTCTTGCCAACTGCGTAGCCGGAAATCGGCAACTTAAGAGATCCGATCGAGATTTGAGCTGCTTCAGGGACACATTGTGCGAGGTCGCCGGGGAGCTGGCAAGGGCCATGGTTCGTGACGGCGAAGGGGCTACAAAGATCCTGGATATCACGGTGGAAGCGGCGCGTACCTGCAGGGAGGCCAGAGACATCGCATACGCCATAGCCCGGTCCAATCTTGTCAAGACTGCTTTTTACGGAAAAGATCCAAACTGGGGTAGAATCATTGCGGCTGCCGGCTCGG
>JBEKJA010000082.1:0-9177 GCA_050011475.1 Syntrophales bacterium | reverse complement strand
ATTTCAGGATATGCTTCATGCCATGGCCATCACCGATCAGCTGACCGGTTTATACAACCGCCGCGGATTCATCACCCTTGCCGAGCAGCAGCTGAAGTATGCAGACAGAACAAAAAGAAAGGTGCTGCTTTCCTTCATCGACCTCGATGACATGAAGAATATCAATGATATTTGGGGGCATGAGGAGGGAGACAGAGCTTTAGTCAATACAGCAAAGATTCTCAAACAGGCTTTCCGAGAATCGGATATCATTGCACGTATCGGCGGTGATGAATTCGCTGTGCTTGCCTCGGATGCCATAGATGCAATGCAGGATGTCTTGATCAACCGTTTACATCAGCAGATTGATATACATAATACCCAGAAGGATTTGATTTACATGCTTGCCTTGAGTATTGGCAGCACCTTCTATGAACCGGATAACCCCCGTTCGCTTGATGAACTCATGTCTAAAGCGGACAAGTTGATGTATGAAGATAAGCGGCGGAAAGGTGTGTGAAATGGGGTTCCGATTTTTTATCACGATCGATGTTTTGGGTCCTCAGTTTCAATCCGAAATCAACACTGCCTTAGAAATCCCTAACCCGATGCTTTGTAAGAGGAAGAAATAACCGAGATTGAATCTTGAATAGCACTTGATGTATTTCTTATACTCCTGGTCGAAGAAAGAATTAATTAAGTTAATTCCCCTATAGGGATAGGGGGGAAAGAGGGTGGTTGCAACGATCGTTTCAAGGCTTGGGATCTGAACCCGTAACTGCCTCAATAAAAGCTCGTACCTTTTCGGGATCTTTTTTCCCCATGGAATTTTCGACACCGCTGATCACATCGACACCATAGGGATTGACGGCAGCAATGGCTTGGCCGACGTTGCGGGAATTCAATCCGCCGGCGAGGATGACGGGCAGTTGCACGCTCTCGCGGATTTTTCGGGCGATGCTCCAATCAATACTCTGACCGGTTCCTGCCGGCCATGTATCGCTGACCGAATCCAGCAATAGGGCATCCACACCCGTGTCCTCAATCAACTTGGCGGCATCGAGAGGGTTTTCGCATGCGGAACAGCATTTCCCCGTCTCGATAGAAAAGCGAAGGGCCTTGATCACCTGCACGCCGAGTGCTTTGACTGCGGCGACTATGTTTGCCGTCACGGAAAGCGGTTCGCTTCCGTGCAGTTGGACCGCATTGGGCTTCAGGAGTTCCACCAGCCCGATGACCGTCTCTGGATCATGCCCGACCACGATTACCCGCGAAACAAAAGGGGGGACGCCGCACATTAGTGCCTGGGCAGTCAGCCTGCCGATATTCCACGGCACATCCACAGGGTACTCTACAACAAAACCCAGCATCTGAGTGCCTGCTTCAACGCAGAGGCGTATGTCCTCATCACTTGTCAACCCGCATATCTTAATACGCGTCATACGGGCCACCCCACGGATACGAGCTCGTCCAACAGGTCGGCCAGGCGTACCGCCTTCAAAACTGCCGTCCCGATCAATATGGAGTCCGCACCGCTCTTAGCAGCGCGTCGGACTTCTTCGGCGGTGCTGATCGAACTTTCGCTGATAAGAGGCCGACGGCCTTTGCAGAACCGGGCAAGCTCTTCTGTCCTGCCCACGTCGTTGTCGTCGACCTCAAAGATCGTAATATCCCGGTTGTTGATTCCCATCAGATCGAACTCGAAATGTTCGATTTTCTTTACCTCCGCAAAAGTGTGCGCTTCCACAAGGGTCTCCATGCCGTAGCCTTTGGCCGCATTGATCAGCTGGATCATGATTTCCGTCTTAAGCATGGCTGCAATCAGCAAGACTGCTGAGGCACCACTTTTGGCAGATTCCCGAATCTGCTGCTCCGTGGTGATGAAATCTTTATGGAGCACTGGGAGGTCCACGGCCGCAGCTACTGTACGCAATAAGTCCATATGCCCACCGAAATGCTCCGGTTCCGTCACGACGCTGATCCCTGCAACGGGGCGCCGCGCCATTTCCCGCGCCAGCTCCACGGGGTTACGTCCGCACAGGAGGTCGCCTTCCTTGTCCGAGCGCACCTTGATTTCTGAGATCACTGGGAACCACCCATCGTGCTGCCTTTTTCGTATGGATGCGGACAGGGATAATTTCCTTCCCGATTCCGAAGGAATTTGATTATATTCCATGAAAGCAACCTTTCTCTTTCTTCGCGGTGGCAAGCCTAACGAAGTCACAGCAATGTGGATCACAAAAGCACCGGATCAGGAAGCATGCGACTTATCTACCAATTCCTCGAGCTTGCGCTGAGCTGCCCCAGAGGTGATGAGGGATCGGGACATCTCAATGCCTTCCTTGATGGTCGACACCTTGCCGCTTACGTAAAGGGTGGCCGCATTGTTCAGGACGAGGAAATCCCGTCGGGGACCGCGCTCTGCGCCAGAGAATATGTCTCTGATTACCTGAGCGTTGAATTCCGGGGAGCCGCCGGCGATATCCTCCAGGCTGCAGCGCTTCAGGCCGAAATCCTCGGGAGTGACTTCATAGTATTTGATACGCTTCTGTTTGATCTCTGCCAACGCGGTTTTCCCGATGAGAGAAATCTCATCCAAGCCGTCCATGCCGTGGGCCACGATGACGTGGTTGAAATCCATTTCTGCCACGACGTTAGCCATCATGTTGACAAGCTCCGGCTTATAGACCCCGATTGTATGATTTCTGGCACCTGCCGGGTTGATGAGCGGGCCGATAATCGTGAAGAATATCGTTTTGATACCCAGTTGGTTCTCGGGCCCGAATACCTTAAGCATGACGGGATGAAAATTCGGCGCGTAGATGAAACTGATTCCAATATCTTCGATCAACCGGGCAGCCTGCTCCGGTGTCTGGTTGATGTTGACGCCCAGAGCCTCCAAGACGTCCGCGCTTCCTGAGGGAGATGAGATAGACCGACTGCCGTGCTTGGCCACGGGGATACCGGCCGATGCCATCAGGATTGCGTTAGCCGTGCTGACATTAAATGTCGTCAATCCGCCGCCGGTCCCGCAGGTATCAGTGAGCTCCTTTTCTACGGAGACCCTCAAGGGAATGCAATTCTTGCGCATTGCCTGGGCAATGTAGGCCACTTCCTTGATGCTTGGCCCCTTGCTGAGCAGACCTACGAGAAAACCTGCTATCTGAACATCGGATAACTGTCCGGCATTGATCGCATCGATGACGTCGTAGATCTCGCTTTTTCCCAGATCGAAATTCTCCGTCAGCTTTGCAAGAATCGGCTTAATCGTATGCTTGCCATTCTCAATCGTTGTGGCCACTTCCTGTGCCGAAAGGAGGACGACCAGTGCCGTAGGTGCGCCCTCGGCGAGCTCACGGAACTTATAGGTCTTGAAGGCCATCATCGTCCTTGTCGACAAAACCCCTTCCGTGTTTTGCATTTTTTCCGTGACGATGTCTGAAAGGTGTTCATATTCCCTAACCTGAATCTTGGCCATGAGATCGTACTCGCCGGTGATCGAGAACACTTCCACCACCTCTTCGATAGATCCTAGTTGCGTGGCGAGATTCGGTATCATGCCTTTTCCCACTTTGAACATCACGAGCGCAGTAATCATTGTTTTTCCTCCTCTTCTTTTCTGATAAATGAATGTGTTAATCTCTCCGCGGTGATGCGTACATCGCCGCCTTATAGTTTCGCACTTGTTCCTCCAACCGTTTTATAAGGTCCGGACTGTTCAGGTTTTCTTCGATGATCCGTTCAAAGGTACTGCCGATCACTACGCCATCCGCATACGGTACCAGGGACCCTGCATCGTTGGGATTGGTGATGCCGAAACCGACACAGACGGGCAGCTTCGTGAAGCCGCGCAAATCGGCCACATGGTCCCGGACAGCCCCTACATCCAGTCCGGCGCTACCGGTCACCCCGGTCTTCGAGACCAGGTAGAGAAATCCGGAAGCGTGTCCGGCAATCTTCTTCATTCGGTCTCCTAGAGTCGTCGGAGCTACCAGGCGGATCAGGGCGAATTCGTTGTCCCTCTCCCAGCAATCCGTCAGCTCCCCGGATTCTTCGCAGGGCAGATCCACGACGAGCACGCCATCGGCGCCGGCGGTGACGGCATCCCGGTAGAATGACCTAAGGCCGTAAGCAAAGATAGGATTGTAATAGCTGAATAGAATGATCGGAATTTTGATTCCCTTTCTGATTGTCGCAATCATCTCCAGCGCTTTGACAAGGCTGGCGCCATTCTTCAAGGCTCGCGCCGAAGCCCGCTGGATGATGGGTCCGTCGGCCGTCGGGTCGGAAAATGGTATGCCCAATTCCAGAATATCAAGACCAGCCTGACACATCGCCATGATTATTTCGAGAGAAGCAGAGATCGAAGGATCACCGGCCACTACGAATCCCACCAGAGCCTTTTCCTTTTTCTTCTTCAATTCGGCAAATCGGGCATCTATTCTATTCATGGACGAACTGCTCCTTTCTTGTCCGCATACTGCGATACGATTCCCAAGTCTTTGTCGCCCCGGCCGGAAAGGTTCACCACGATGATTGCGTCCTTGGGCATTGCGGGGGCTGCTTTCAGGCAATAGGCCAAGGCGTGGGAACTCTCCAGAGCCGGGATGATGCCCTCCAGTCTGCACAGGACATGGAACGCTTCCATGGCCGCATCGTCGTCCACGGAGACATAGCGGGCCCTGTGGGTGTCTTTCAGAAAGGCGTGTTCGGGACCCACCCCGGGATAGTCCAACCCGGCGGAGATGGAATGGGCCTCCATGATCTGGCCGTTCTTATCCTGAAGCACATAGGATTTGGATCCGTGGAGCACCCCCAGTGAACCCTCGGCCAATGTCGCGGCGTGTTTCCCCGAGGCGATACCCTCGCCCGCCGCCTCGACTCCCACCAATTCTACAGAGGTGTTCAGAAACGGATAGAAAAGACCCATGGCGTTGCTTCCGCCCCCCACGCAGGCCACCAACATAGTCGGAAGGAGGCCGAGAGTTGTCTGTATCTGCGCTATGACCTCTTCACCGATGATCTTTTGAAAGTCTCGGACCATCATAGGGTAAGGATGGGGCCCGGCCACGGACCCGATCACGTAATAGGTATCTGCCACCGCACCCACCCAGTACCGCATAGCCTCGTTCATGGCATCTTTCAAGGTTCCAGTGCCGGAATCGACCGGCACGACTTCTGAGCCCAGCAACTTCATCCGGAGCACGTTGGAAGATTGCCGCCGGATATCCTCGACCCCCATGAAAATCCTGCATTCCATGCCAAAGAGGGCTGCTGCCGTAGCTGTGGCGACCCCATGTTGGCCTGCGCCGGTTTCGGCTATGAGTTTCCCCTTGCCCATCCAGCGCGCGAGTAACGCTTGACCCAGGGTATTGTTGATCTTGTGGGCGCCCGTATGGGCCAGATCTTCGCGCTTCAGATAGATTTGGGCTCCGCCCAGATGCGTGCTGAGCCGGCGGGCAAAGTAAAGAGGGGTTGGCCGGCCGACATAGTCGGCCAGCAGCCGCCCCAACTCTTCCCGGAACGCAGGCTCCGGGGAAATATCCCAGTAAGCAGTTTCCAGCTGCAGGAGAGCAGGCATCAGTGTCTCCGCCACGTAGCGTCCGCCATGAAGGCCAAAATGGCCCGCTTTATCTGGTATGTTCTCGCCGTAAGCCATACGTGATTGTTCTTCAGGTTGTGCTTTCATCGATGAATTCTCCTTTACATCTCGCAGATCGTATTATCGGCCCGCCTGCATAAAAAAAGAGGCCATGGAAATTTCCACGCCCCTTTTTATGCATAAACAAAAAGGACCGTGGGCAACGGTTATGCCTACGGTCCCGGTATGTTCTTTATTCGATGCTACTCAATTAGCCAAGGGGAGTTGCGCAGGCAGACCCGAGTATGTTGGTCCACCACCAAAGCTGCGTTTCTTTTTCACAAGAAAAACCGTTATTCATTATTCCAGCCGACATGTTTACCTGTTTTAGACAGGTCTTCATATAGTTGAGATCTCCGTTGTATGTCAAGTATTTTTCCATGATCGTCAACCATCATGCCCAGTGCATTCAGGTAGCCATACTCCCATCGTTCACGGGAATGGCCTCCGTGTGATGTAGCCGACAGTCCACTCCACTATGTGGATTTATTTATGGCACAGACCATCGATAGGGTGGTCCCCCTTTATTTCTACCCATAATCTACAATTCTGATAGTAGGACCGTTCTAAAGGCTAGTAGGAGGAAGCGATCATACAGGAATTCATTTTGATACTGCCTATCGATCTAAGTCCCGCTATTCTCAACTCCTGTATTTTCAACCTATCTAATGTTAACTATTACTTAAAAGTTAATATCAATCACCTCATTTGACGGTTTTTAACGAAACGTGGCACGGAAGCGCAGCATAGAGCCGATAAATAATACGCTGCCGATAGCTGCGAATGCCGCCATTCGAAGCCATACGACGTCAAATCCGGCTCCGCGGAATACTATGGCTTCTTCAAATTCGATAAAATGCGTCGTCGGAGAGAGAGACATGACAGTTTGAAGGAACATGGGTTGAGCTTCCATAGGCGTAAAGCTTCCTGAGAGCATGAGAAGGGGAGTTAGAATCGGAGCAAGCAGCAGACCTAATTGTGCGGAGTTCTGGGCGAATGTCGCCGTAAAGATTCCTAGGCCGGTTGTGGCAAACAGATAGATCACTGTGCCGATAAATAACAGGTAGAGCGATCCGTTGAGGGGGACTCCAAGCACACCATGTACAAAAACAAACAAGGACACCGTCGCACAGAAGATGACAACAAGGCTGTTTGCCCACACTTTGGCGATCATGATCTCCGATGTGCCGACCGGCATGACAAGGAGGTGCTCGACAGTGCCATGTTCTTTCTCGCGAAGCAGGGCTGCACCCGGGAGGATAATAGACAGCATGGTGATCATCTGCGAGAGCATGATAAGCCCCATGAACCAATGGTTGTCAAGATTCGGATTGAAGAGGATTCGTGTATTGAGCCTCACCGGCTCCGGAGGAGAGAGCTGGCGGTCCTTAAGGTATTCGGCAACTTCCCCGTGGATGATTTTCTTCAAATAGGTCGTCCCAATCTTGGCTTGTCCTGTCGCTGTTGCATCCACGTTGACCTGGATCTCCGGGGTGCGCCCGGAAAGAAGGTTTTTTTCAAAGTGAGGGGGAATGATAAGAACGAAGGTATAGATACTTCGATCCAGAAGCAGATTAACATCACGGAGTGAAATATCAACGGCCTTCTGAAAGTATGGCGGGAGCAAAGATTCTCGGATGCGGTGCGACAAGACTGAGTGGTCTTCATCCACGACAGCAATGGAGGCATTGCGGACCTGGAGCCCAGTATCCCTGGACGGAACAACAATCATTACGGAAAAAGAATAGGCGAGCAGCACAAGTAACACGTAGTCATAACGGAGGCTGATGAGTTCCTTAAGCCCCAGGCGATATGTATGGCGGATGCTGCGCCACATGGCTATGTCTCCTGTTTTTTCATAAACAGCAGGGAGATCAGGGTGAGCGCTATGCTAATGCCGATTAAGGCAGTGTAGTTCGGCAGGAGCTCTGCAAAACCCGTAGCCTTCGTGAATGTTCCCACGCTGATGTTCAGAAAATAAGCCACTGGGAAGAATTTGGACATCCAGACGGCGCCTCCCTCCAGCGCGGACACCGGCGTAATAAGGCCGGAGAACTGGAAAGAGGGGATCGTTGTGATAACAAAGACGGCAACGAGGGCGGCGATCTGGGTTTGGGCAAACACCGAGATGACCAGGCCAATTGCAGAGCATGCATATATATACAGTAAAGCTCCTGCGAACAAGGCCGGATAACTTCCCTTGAGTGGCACATCAAATATGGCTAGCACAAAGGCCAACAAGATGAGAAAATTGACAGAGTTCATGATGATGTAGGGAGCCTGTTTTCCCCATAGGAATTCCAATCGCGTCATAGGACTTGTATAGAGGTTGGCGATGGAGCCGAGCTCCTTTTCCCTGACGACGCCCAGGGAGGTCAGCAGCGCACACACAAGCATGAGTACTACAGCGACAAGCCCCGGTACAATGGAAAACCGGCTCAGCGTAGATTGATTATACCAGTAACGCGTTTGAAGCAGGGGCGGGCTGGCCTTTATCCCCAAATGCTTCGCGATATCAGCCAGGTAATACTGGTGTAGGGCCTCCACATACTGGCGGGCATTCTCCGCGCGGAAAGGCATCGTTCCATCTATCCATGCCCCAACGGCCGGACAGTGGCCCCGCTTTAAATCCTTCTCGAAGCCGGGCGGTATCTCGATAACCACCGCATAGCGCGTTCTTTCGAAGCCCCGATCCATGTCTGACGGAGATTGTACAGGGGGCTGCTCAAAGAAATAACGGGATCCGGAAAAATATTCAATATAACTGCGGCTGGCAGGAGTCCGGTCATGGTCTAGGACACTGAACCGTACCCGTTCGACATCGGTTGAGATGCCATAGCCATAAACGATCAATAGAAATGGTCCTACAAGGATGGCAAAAGTCAGTCGGATGGGATCACGAAGAAGCTCGAGGGTTTCCCGCCATGCCAGGGCGGCAAAACGCTGAAGATCAAAACTCCGTCTTTGTTTATGGGACTGGAGCGGTTGTGATACGAGGGGTGCATGATGGATAGGACTATCTTCTGATTCAGTGGGAACAGTTTCCCCCGGCTCCAGATCTTCTCTTATATATGCAATAAAGGCTTCTTCGAGAGTCCGGCAACCCCTGCTGTTGATGATTGTATCCGGTGTATCACAGGCCAGGACACGGCCGTTGTTCATGAGAGCGACCCGGTCACAACGGCCCGCTTCGTGCATATAATGGGTAGTGACGAAAATCGTTACACCATGGTCCCTGGACAGCTCTATCAGAAGTTCCCAAAACTTGTCGCGTGCCACCGGATCCACTCCGGATGTTGGCTCATCAAGGATGAGGATTTCCGGGCCATGGATCGCGGCAACAGCAAGAGACAGCCTTTGCCTTATGCCAAGAGGAAGTCGCTCTGCCTGATCATCTATGACATCCTGTAAACTGAATCGTGTTACCATTTGTTCGACGCGTACCGGGATTTCCTTTGCAGGCATGTCGAAAAGGTGGGCATGCATCTCGAGATTCTGCCGTACCGTGAGTTCTCCATAGAGGGAGAACATCTGGGACATGTAGCCGATGCGTTTTC
>JBEKJA010000081.1:0-9300 GCA_050011475.1 Syntrophales bacterium | reverse complement strand
CGGGCATATCAGGATGGCTGTTTCAGAAAATCCTTATGCGATCCTCTTACCCGGATGAACACAGGAGACAACACGCCGGCAATAAGCCATGTCGATATCGTTCCGGGTGACCGGATTCGTGTTGTGGTCATGCCCAAAGGCGGCGGAAGTGAAAATATGAGTTCCGTCACGATGCTTATACCCGCAGAAAGTGAGGAAGGCATCAAGAACCATGTCGTGGAGCAGGTTCGCCGCGCCGGTCCCAATCCCTGCCCCCCGGTTATTGTTGGAGTGGGTATCGGCGGTACCATGGAGACAGCGGTCCTGCTGGCCAAAAAAGCGCTTCTGAGACCCGTCGGAGAGGGAAACCGCATTGATAAACGGTTGGCCCTTATGGAACAGGAGATTCTCGATCGGATCAACCGCCTGGGAATCGGCCCGCAGGGATACGGGGGGCTTACCACCGCCCTTGCTGTCCATGTGGAGATGAGGCCTTGTCATATTGCAAGCCTTCCGGTTGCGGTCAACATCCAATGCCATGCCGCACGGCATGCGGAAGCCATCCTATGATGGCGGATCGTTTCAATATGAAAGATCATAAAAGTACGTCTATTCTTTCTCTTACTGCTCCGTTGACCGATGAAACCTGCGAGTTGCTTGCAGCAGGCGATTCGATTCTTCTCAGCGGTACGGTTTTCACTGCTCGGGATGCAGCGCACCGCAGGTTACATGAAGCGGCGCTTCGGGGAGATATCCTTCCCATCGATTTATACGGGCAGGTCATATTTTATGCAGCTCCCACCCCGGCTCCCCCTGGCCGTGTCATAGGATCTATTGGTCCGACCACAAGCTACCGGATGGACCCATTTACTCCGAAACTTCTGATGCTTGGATTAAAAGGCATGATAGGCAAAGGTAAAAGGAGCGTCGAGGTAATCAACGCAATGAAGCACTGCCATGCAGTATACTTTGGAGCGATTGGCGGTGTAGCCGCCCTCATGTCACAATGTATTCGCAAAGCGGAGGTCGTGGCCTTTCATGACCTAGGCCCCGAAGCCATTATGAAACTCGAACTGGTCGATCTGCCTCTGGTCGTTATCAATGATATTCATGGTGGGGATCTCTTTAAGCAGACACTTTCCGGTCCATCTTTTTCGTGTTCCGAATAATCAACTGGTTTTTTATAAAGCCATCAAATTGTGATTGACAGTTATTAACGATTTTAGTAGGAGTTGCTGCCTTACACAATACCATGAAATATCATATACGGGGGATATTACCCATGATTGAGATCAGATGGCATGGAAGAGGCGGGCAGGGAGCCGTTACATCCGTTGAGCTCCTGGCTATGGCCGCCATTGATGAAGGAAAATTTGCCCAGGGTTTCCCGAGTTTTGGACCGGAACGCCGCGGAGCTCCGGTGGAGGCATTCAATCGAGTCGATAATCACCAGATCAAACTTCGTTCCCGAATCTATAACCCGGACGTGGTAGTGGTTCTGGATGAATCTCTGGTTTCCCTCGTGAATGTCGCAGCGGGACTCAAGCCGAAAGGCATACTCATCGTGAACACGGCGAAGAGTGCGGATGAGGTTCGAAAGGCCCTGGGATATAAGGGAATGGTTGCAACAGTCGATGCTACCCACATCGCACGGGAAGAGTTAGGTGTGCCAATCACAAACACAACAATGCTGGGTGCCCTAATAAAGATTACCCAGGCAGTGAAACTGGGTTCCATGAAAAAACCTGTAGAGAATCGGTTCGGCCGGATCGCGCAGAAGAATATCAATGCACTGAAGAGGGCTTACAACGAAGTCCGCCTTAGTTGAAGTTTATATTTTCAAAGAATATTTCCCGCTGTCTCAGTGAAGCGGGGCAAATGAGGTTGCTGATATGAAGAAACAATGGCCGGAAACTTGGAAGGAATATAATCTGGCAGGCATCGTTTTCGAAGTCGGGAATTCCCGAACTTTTAAAACAGGAAGCTGGCGGTCCCAAAAGCCTATCTGGGATAATGAAAAATGTATCAAGTGTGGGCTATGCTACCTGTATTGTCCGGAAGGGTGCATTACGGAGGATGAGAAGGGGTATTTCACAGCCGATATGGACTACTGCAAAGGCTGCGGCATATGCGCTCACGAGTGCTGGCCGATGGCCATCACAATGATCGAGGAGGGATAGCGCCATGGCAAAGAAAGTTGGAATGGAAGTTGCGGTTGCCGCGGCGGAAGCAGTTGCAATGTGCAATATTGATGTGGCTGCCGTTTATCCCATCACTCCAAACACTCATATTGCCGAGCACCTTTCAGAAATAGTAGCCGATGGCCGTTTGGACGCGGAATTCATTACCGTGGAATCCGAGCATTCCGCCATGTCGGCCGCAATGGGGGCTTCCGCCACCGGAGCCAGATCCTTCACGGCAACCAGCTCCCAGGGATTGATGTATATGCATGAAGTCCTTCCCATAGCCTCTGCAATGCGGCTCCCCATTGTAATGGCCATCGGGAACCGGGCTGTTTCCGGTCCCATCAATATCTGGAATGACCATAGCGATATCATGCTCGAGCGCGATATGGGCTGGATTTCCTTATTTGTAGAGAATGGCCAGGAAGCAGTCGATTTGTTCATCCAGGCT
Organism: Syntrophales bacterium; assembly: GCA_050011475.1. Lineage (GTDB taxonomy): Bacteria > Desulfobacterota > Syntrophia > Syntrophales > JBEKJA01 > JBEKJA01. The sequence goes on along the minus strand of JBEKJA010000081.1, from coordinate 6,687 downwards.
TTTAAAATCGCCGAACACCGCGATGTCCTGTTGCCGATCAATGTTAATATGGATGGTTTCCAGCTTACCCATGTCGTGGAGCCCATTTTGTTTCCCACCCAAGCACAGGTAAATAAATTCCTGCCGTCCTACAAACCCGCCGCAACCATTCATCCGGACAACCCGTTGACCATGGGGACCCTTGGACTGCCCGAAATCTTTACGGAGGCATGCAAGGCCCGTGATGAGGCCATTATCAACTCCAGGAAAGTCATCCTGCAGGTCTGGAAAGAATGGGAAAAGATGTTCGGCCGCAAGTATGAGCCCATTGAAACTTATAAAACAAACGGTGCCGACGTACTGCTCATGACGATGGGATCCATGGGTGAGACAGCCGAAGTTGCTGTGAATGCATTACGTTCGAAGGGAATAAAGGTGGGACTTTTGAAGCTCAGGCTTTGGCGCCCGTTCCCATACGACGAATTGAAAAAGGCTGTCCGTGGTGCCAGAACCCTCATCGTCACGGATCGGGCAATCTCTTATGGAGGGCCGGGCGGTCCGGTGTGTTCGGAGGTGCGTTCCGCTCTCTATGCTGAGGAAAATCAACTGGATATCATCAACTATATTATCGGTCTCGGTGGCAGGGACATGAAAGTCGAGGACTTCGTAAACATGGTCAAATCAGCCATGAAGCCGGACAAATCGAGACCGCTTTATGAAATCTATGGAGTGAGGGAATAATGAGCACGGCAGCGACTTTAAAAAACGGAATCGTTCAAAATTTTGATCTGTTCGCCCCGAAGCTTGTTAGTCGGGAAGAATATTTCTGCTCAGGCCATCGGGCCTGTCAGGGTTGCGGAGAAGCGTTGGCAATCCGCTTGATGTGCAAGGCCCTTGGCAAGGAAACAGTGATTGCGAATGCCACAGGCTGTATGGAGGTGATCTCCACGCTTTATCCCACAACGGCCTGGAAACTGCCGTGGATTCATGTGGCCTTTCCGAATGCTGCCGCTGTCGGCTCCGGTGTGGAGGCCGGTCTCAAGGTACTGCGCCGAAAGGGCCGCATTGCCGACCGGTATATCAAGACCGTAACAATCGGAGGTGACGGAGGTACCGTGGATATCGGCCTGCAGGCGCTGTCCGGAGCAATGGAGCGTGGTCATGACATGCTTTACGTTTGCTTCGATAACGAGGCTTACATGAACACGGGAATCCAGCGCTCCAGCGCCACACCGTTCGGAGCATCCACAACAACGGCGCCCAGCGGCAAGGTGAGCATCGGTAATCGCACCTGGAAGAAGAATGTTCCCGAGATCATGGTTGCGCACAACCTCAGTTATGTCGCTACGGCCAGCCACAGCTATCCCATTGATTTCATGAACAAGGTCAAGAAGGCCATTGCCATCAAAGGCCCGACTTATATTCACTGTTTATCAGTGTGTCCCACAGGTTGGCGGGGAAAATCGGAAGATTGCATCAAGTTGGGACGTCTTGCCGTCGAAACAGGAGCATTTCCCCTCTATGAAGTAGAAAACGGCAAGTACCACCTCAATTCGGAAATGCCTGAGAAGCTTCGTCCTATCAGGGACTATCTGAAGCTCCAGGGACGGTTCCGTCATCTTGGCCAGGAGGAAATCAATACGATCCAGGAGCGGATCCTTCTCGAATACGCAAAACTGCTGAATAAGGTGGCTCACTCCAAGTCTTGGGAAGAGATGACGGATTAAAAGAATAAGTGGGACTAAATTAATTAACAATATAGGTGGTTTAGTGATGAATACGGTCGTATTTAGCAGTTGGAACGGCAAGATAGTCGATACTCGCAAAGGCATCGCCCCCAAGAGTAAAAAAGCCTCAAAAAGAAACGCTGGCGCATGCCCGATACCCTATGAGGGATTGAAGATGAGAGCATTGATGGGCTGGAACGGTCTGGTCGTACTGGACCCCAAGGCTGATATTGTTTCCCTTACGCAATCTTACCTCAAGGAGGCCCGGAAGCTCTCCTGTGGGGAATGCTCCATATGTATGATCGGCATTGACCGGGTCCTGGAACTTATGAAGGCAATGTCAAGTGGAAAAGCCGATATAAGAGCACTTGGTGAGATCGAGGAGATAGCCCAGGGAGTAACCGAAAACGCCAAATGCAACTTCGGCCGGGCTACTGCACTAATACCGGTTCTTGACGGAATCAAATATTTTAAGGCCGATTTTCTGGCCCTGGCCAAAGGTGACAGGAAGCTTGAGGAGATAAATTATACCAAGGCAGTATCCGCTCCCTGTATGCAGGCCTGCCCGGCCACGCTGGATATTCCCGGCTATATCGAGTTGATTCGGAATAACCGCTTTGAAGATTCTCTGGATCTGATTCGGGAACGCTGCATCCTTCCCGGGGTCATCGGCCGCGCATGTACGCACCCTTGTGAAAGTGCCTGTGTTCGCAATGATATTGATGAGCCACTGGCCATCCGGCTCTTGAAGAAGGCAGCCGCTGATTTTGAACTTGGCAAGGGCGGCGATGCGCTAAAAGCACTTACAGCGGAAAAGAATGAGAAAGTTGCCATCGCAGGTGCCGGTCCGGCAGGATTGGCCGCAGCATATCATCTCCGCAGGATGGGCTATCCGGTCACGATTTTCGAAGCCCTTCCCAAGGGTGGGGGCATGGCGGCCGTGGGAATCCCCGATTACCGCCTGCCAAAGGATATTCTGAATCATGAGATCGATCTCATCCGGAGAACCGGTGTAGAGATCAAGTATAACAACCCCGTAGACAAGCTCAACTGGCCGGCCCTCCAGAAGAAGGGTTTCAAGGCTCTCTTTCTTGCCGTGGGCACCCATGTGGGGACCGAAGTTGGCTGTAAGGGTGAGGATGTCAGTTCTGATGATTTTGTCCAGGGGGCGGACTTCCTGAGAAACCTCAACCTTGGAGTGAAGATCAAGCCCAAAAAGAAGGTTGTCATCATCGGCGGCGGGAATGTAGCACTCGACTGTGCCAGGAGCTGTGTGCGTCTTGGGTTCGACTCGGTAGAGATTCTCTACCGCCGTACTCTGGCCGAAATGCCTGCAAGTAAAGAGGAAATTGAACAGGCCATGGAAGAAGGCGTGCAGTTCAGCTACCTCAGGGCGCCGGTCGAGATTGTCCGTAAAAACGGCAAGCTGACGGGCCTTATCTGCATCAAGATGAAGCTTGGCGAGCCGGATGACAGCGGGCGGAGAAGGCCGGTTCCTGTCAGGGGATCCGAATTTGTCGTCCAGGCCGACATGGCGATCGCTGCAACCGGACAGCGCCCTGACACAGCGTTTCTTGCCGGACAGAATGGCGTAAAGACAACAAAATGGGGAACCATCGAAGCGGGGCCAGCAACTTACAGAACTCATGAAGACGGAATATTCGCCGGTGGAGACTGTGTCAGCGGTCCGGCCACCCTCATTGAGGCTTTGAATATGGGTAACCGCGCTGCCCTGAGTATCGATGCATACCTTCAGGTTAAAACCGTCCAGACGGATTTGCCTCTTGAAGGAATTGATATGAAAGCCCAGCGGGGTGAAGGTTACGTGATGGTAGATCCGGTGAAGAAGACCCTGCACCGGGATGCTAAAGAGAGAAAAGAAGATTTCTCCGAGGTCGAGGGCGGGTTGGTCGGCGAGGAAGCCATACAGGAAGCCAAGCGATGTCTTCGCTGTTACCGTCTCATGGTCTGGTCATGAGGATCGGCAAAGGATTTTGAATATATTAGAGGGATTCATTATGTCAAAACTAATTATTGATGGACGCAAAATTGAAGCAAAAGAAGGATCGATGGTCCTTTCAAACATTCGGGCACTGAACATGGAATTGCCCACACTTTGCCAGCATGACGAAGTCAGTCCATTTGGCGCTTGCCGCTTATGTACGGTGGAAGTCAAGACGAACGGAAAATGGCAGCTTGCTACAGCATGCAACACGCCGGTTACCGCCGGTATGGAAGTCATGACGGCATCGGATCGCGCAAAAGAGGCCCGTAAACTTGCTGCCGCCCTTCTTTATTATAAGTATCCCAAAACGAAAGCAGTGAGAGATGCTGCCCAAAAAGCAGGGGTGGAAGTTTCTCCATCGACTGCCGATGGGCGGGATTGTATCCTTTGCGGTTTGTGCTCAAGAGCCTGCCACGAGGTGGTGCAGGCCTGCGCCCTGACGTTTGAGGATAGGGGACTTGGCAGAGGCTTGAAGGACCCCAAAATTAAATTTGATGTCGATGCCTGTATCGGGTGCGGCTCATGTGCATTTATTTGTCCCACCGGATATGTTCAAATGGAAGCGAAGGGTGACAAACGCATCATTTGGGATAAGGTATTCCGGATGGCAGCCTGCGATGTATGTGGCCGCTACTTTGCACCCGAGGATCAGTTGGCCTTCATCAGCAAAAAAACCGGCGTACCCATGAGCCGTCTGAAGGTCTGCACAAGCTGCCGTTAGTAGAGTCAATTAAAAATATTGACATACCGGACCGCTTTATTTATAGCGGTCTTGCTTTTTCACACCGATCCCCAGTAGCTCAGTCGGTAGAGCAGATGGCTGTTAACCATCGGGTCCGTGGTTCGAGTCCGCGCTGGGGAGCCAGACATAAAGCGCTAACTTTTAGCGCCCATTAGTTAACAGCAAACCCCGAGAGATGACTTTCTCGGGGTTTTGCTTTTTCTATTAATTTTTCGGTTAGTTACAGCGCCCAAAAGATTCTCCGTAATTCTCCGTTTTGTTTTGAAAACTGCTACCCCAGTCCGAACCGTGACGGTTTCGACCGGCACCCCAGATTTTTAATCTCCTAACTCTCTCATTCTCTATTTAACACCCCGCCTTATTTAACAGCCCGGTTCCGTCCGGGCACCCAGATTTAACTTTTCATAACTTCCGACTCACTGGTTAACAACTCTAAAATATTTTGGCTCCCAGTCCGACACTTTGGAAATCCATTACGTCTATATGCAGTAGAACTAGGCGGTAGAAGCACCGCACAGGAGGGGATTATGGAAGGCGTCGATAGCATACCTGCTTCATTGGATGAGACAATATTTGAGATTGCCGTGATCCTGGCAAGGGGGTACCTGCGTTACCGGAAAGGGCGATCCTTGGGCAAAGATGAGCCTGAAGAGGCGGACTTCCCCCATAAAATAGAAGAATCTTAGGCATTTATGGGGAATTGACTTGATTATGCGGGTCAGTAGAGCGTTCATGCCCCCATTAGTTAACGCTAAGGAGGCTTACAATGGAGACAACAATGCATCAAGAGATTCAGAGAATCTTCCGGATGACCGTTGGGGAACTCCGGGAGAAGTACATCGAGGTCTTCGGAGAAGAGACCAGATCCCATCACAAGGAGTTTCTGCGCAAGCGGATTGCCTGGCGACTGCAGTCCTTGGCAGAAGGTGATCTCTCAGAACGGGCCAGGAAACGGGCGGAAGAACTGGCCATCGACGCAGATCTCCGAATCCGGATACCCCGCGATACCACCGGATCGGGATCGATGGCAGTCAGGGAACGTTCGACGACAAGGCGATTATCTCTAGCGCGGGACCCCCGGCTGCCGCTGCCCGGTACGCTGCTTATGAGGGAATTCAAGGGACAAGATATTCTGGTCAAGGTTCTGGACCATGGTTTCGAGTACGATGGCCGTCGTTTCAAGTCGCTCTCCGCCATTGCACAGGAAGTCACCGGCAGCAAATGGAATGGCTTTGCATTCTTTGACATCATAGACTCGAAGACATTGCAGAAACGCAGAGACACGACACATGGAGGGATCAATGAACAGGTCAGCCGATAAAACCAATTCGCCCAATTTACAATCGATCCGCTGCGCTACGTATACACGAAAGTCGACCGACGAAGGACTTGATCAGGACTTCAACAGTCTCGACGCCCAGAGGGAATCGGCAGAAGCTTACATTGCCAGTCAAAGGCATGAGGGATGGATCTGCTTACCTGAGCGGTATGACGATGGGGGCTTTACCGGTGGTAACATGGAACGTCCCGCCCTCAAGCGTCTGTTTGCTGACATCGAGGCGGGCAGGATCGATTGTGTAATGGTTTACAAGGTAGATCGCCTGAGCCGGTCCCTTCTGGACTTCGCCCGTATCATGGAGATATTCGACAAGAACGGGGTGAGCTTCGTTTCTGTCACGCAGCAATTCAATACAACATCTTCCATGGGGCGACTCACCCTCAATATCCTGCTTTCCTTTGCCCAGTTTGAAAGGAAGATCATCTCCGAGAGGACCCGGGACAAGCTGTCGGCGGCCCGGAAGAAGGGAAAGTGGGTTGGGGGTGTGCCGGTCCTTGGGTATGACCTGGGTTCGAAAGGCGGTAGACTCATAGTCAACGACGATGAAGCGGCCAGGGTAAAGGCCATTTACCAACTCTACCTAGAATACAAGGCTATCATTCCCGTTGTCAAGGAACTCAATCACCGCCAGTGGCGAACGAAGCAATGGACCACTAAAAGAGGTAAGGAGTGGGGTGGGAAGCATTTCACTAAAAGCAGTCTGTTCCGTCTGCTTACCAACATCATCTACACCGGGAAAATCAACTACCAGGGGACCGTTTACACTGGAGAACACAGCCAGCTCATAGATGTTGAGGTATGGCAGCGGGTTCAGGATACCCTCAGGCATAATTGCCGCACGGGCGGAAAAGAGGTTCGCAACAAGTACGGAGCACTACTGAAAGGACGTCTATAC
>JBEKJA010000080.1:0-11331 GCA_050011475.1 Syntrophales bacterium | reverse complement strand
TACCCGGAAAATAATGCGCGAGAATGGCTTCCGCGGAAAAACCCCGTTCAGCCATGGCGGCGGCTCCGATCTGACAGAGGCCGACACCATGGCCCCATCCCCCGCCGTGTAACACAAATTGCTCCGGTATCCCGGCCAACCCGCCCATTGCCTGGACAACAAATGCGCTGCTGTAAAGATGGCTCGGCGAAAGCCAGCGACGGATCTCCAGTTCTTTCCCCACTATCACGGTTTCCCGTGATCCGACAATTTTCAAACGATGAATCCGGCCCGAGGGACCCCTCACCAGCGGAATGAGTCCATGTAATGTGCCGAAATCGATGCCCGATTTATCATGAATGATTTTTTCGAGATCCCCGCGTTCATAAACGACCTGCCAGCGGAAGAAGTCCGCAGTTTCCTGGTCATATGAAGGAAGAACACAGCCAAGAAAATCCTGATCCTCAACACGGCAATACGCATCTGGACGGGAAAGCAGCCACTGTCGGGCATCTTCTTCGGATTGTACACCCTCAAATGTACCTGATGCGTCCGATATGGAAATCAGGTAGGGAACCTGAACATCGGCCCATGCTGTTTCGAACCATTCGGTCAACCCGCCGCAAGCTTTGTGGAACCTGGCATCGCATACTTTCCCCTGCCAGGTGAGAAAGGTGCCGCAGGTCCCCGACACAGCCTCCACTGCCTGACCCTTCCGCGCAACCCCCTGATACCGTTGGCAATGATCGTCGGCGCAGACATCGAACCGTTCATGATCCTCCAGGTCATACCAGCGAATGATTTCCCCTTCCTTAAAATATGTCCTTGCAGAAGACGTTGGTCTTTGATTTGCCTGTTTTTTCTTTTCAAGCATCGCCACAAGCCAGCTTCGGGAAGTGACAGCCTGGGCTTTAAGGAATTCCAGCGGTGCGGTGCCGCTCATTTCGGAAGTAATCACGCTGGAAAGATAGGACTCGACTGACAGAGTATTGATGGCCGTCAATGTGCCATCCACATCGGCAAGGAATGTCAGGGCCCCTTCAAATGTCTGGGATTCCTGCCGTTCCCAATGGAAGCTTCGCCCGATAGTCACAGCCTTCAGGGAGAATGTAGATGGTTCAATGGGAATGCAAATGATTTTCGGACTTCGCAACACTTCCTGCCGCTTTTCATTGACAAGCACGACAGAGCCGCCCTCAGCAGAGGCATGAAAGGAGCCTGTTATTTTCCCCCCATCGGGAACTGTGAATGGACCATTAAAGAACCCTTCTATACCATGGTATTTTTCGCACAGTCCCACAGTAATATTCGGCTGTTCTTCCATGAATCCCCCGATTTGGTGATATTGTTTGTTAGCAGGATTTCATGCATCTTTCAATCCTGTAACAGCTTTTCCTCTTGGGGAAAGAGCAGATTCGTGATAATAATACATCCATGACCAAATAAATGGGTTCAAACGAACGTAGTACTTGACGAGGTAATACAGCCACCCGTGGCCCCTACAAACATTCCCCAACAGAATTGGAACGTCAGCAAAGACGATCCTATCATCAATCCTGATGATGTCCTGCCTGAAATCACCATGGAAACCATGCCGCCTTTACTCAGGAAGGCTTGCGTTCAGGCCGGTTGGACATCGCTTATGCCAGTCCAGGCGAAGGCCATCCCGTACATTCTCGCCCATCGGAACCTCATGATACAGTCAAGGACGGGTAGCGGCAAAACAGCGGCTTATCTGCTGCCCCTCATCGAGCATGTAGATGCCGGCCGCTATGAATGCCAGGCGCTTATTCTCTGTCCAACACGGGAGCTTGCCCTTCAGGTTAGCAGGGAGGCTGAGATACTGCTCAAAGAAACGGATATCCAGGTAGCGGCGGTTTACGGAGGCGTTGCTTACGGCCAGCAAATCGACGCTTTCCGCAGGGGCGTACAGGTTGTTGCGGGAACACCAGGCCGTATCCTGGACCATTTGCTGAAAGGCACGCTTTCTTTGGAGTTTCTGGAAACGGTGATATTCGATGAAGCTGACCGGATGCTATCCATGGGTTTCTATCCGGATATGAAACGTCTCCAGACATTCCTTCCCCGTCAAAGGATGAACGGGCAGATGCTATCCGCCACTTTCCCTGGTTTCGTTCTGCGTCTCGCGGCAGATTTTTTTATTAAACCGGAATTTCTCAGTTTGAGTCGGGATGGTGTACATGTAGCTGAGACCGATCATGTATGCTATCTTGTACCGGGAATGAGCAGGGAACGCTCACTGGTCCGGATCATCGAGGCCGAAAATCCTGTTTCAGCCCTTATTTTCTGTAATACAAAAGCCAGTGTCCATTTTGTAGCCGTGGTACTGAAGCGCTTTGGATATGATGTGGATGAGTTGAGCTCCGACCTTGCCCAGGCAGCCCGTGAGAAGGTTATGGCAAGGATCAGGAAGGGAACTCTGCGTTTTCTCGTTACAACGGATGTCGCAGCCCGGGGGATAGATATTCCCGAACTCTCCCATGTCATTCAATATGAACCACCGGAAGACCCAGAGCTTTATATCCATCGCGCCGGAAGAACGGGACGGGCCGGGGCCGCCGGGACGGCTATCACCCTGACCGCTGGAATGGAGCAATTCACGTTAAAGAACATCGGTAAAAACTTTGGCATACAATTTCAGGAAAGAACCCTGCCGTCAGATGAAGATATTCAACACATCGTTTCACAACGTGTCGTAGCGCTGCTTGAGGCAAAACTTCGCAGCCGTGATGCCCTGGAGATGGAACGCCTGCAGCGATTTATTCCCCTAGGGCGAAGTCTCGCTGAGGGAGAAGAGGAACTGGCTGTTATCGCCATGCTTCTTGATGATTTTTATCAGCAAAATCTCCATGCCCCACTACAGCCTCTTCCCGCCGATGCGGTACCACATGTACCTGACAGAGGTGTTGGGGATAAGCATAACCGAAAAGATCATTCCCGCAGAAGAACCGGTAAGTTCTCACACGGCGATCAGCAAAAAAAGAATATAATCTGATACGATATAATGAATAAATGGAGTCCAGTGTTCTGTGATTAAAGAAATAGGCCGAAATTGTTTTATGATCACGTTGCCCATGCCGTTTCGCTTGAAGCACGTTCATATTTTCGCCATGATTCATGATGGCCATGTAACACTGTTCGACACGGGACTCAACCTCCGCCAAACCATCTCAACCCTGGAGAGTGACCTTAGACATATCGGGAAAACCATTCAGCAGGTGGATCGCATCTTTGTAACCCACTACCATGCTGACCACTGCGGCATAGCCGGGCGGATTCAGGAAATTTCCGGAGCAAAGGTCATGATGTCAGCTATCGACTGGGAGCGCATTCAGGTCAATATGACGGACCCGGATATAACGGCACACCTGAAAGGTTTCTATCTCCGCCATGGGCTTCCTGAGGAATCCTTCAGAACCCTTACGAAAATGCAGAAGATGTTCCGGAGTGCAACGGTCCCATTTATTGTAGAAAATTGTTTGGAGCCGGACGGTTGGTATAACATTGATGGCCGCACCTTTCAATCCATCCCCGTTCCCGGACACTCACGAGGTCAGGTTTGCTTCTACTTTCCGGAAGAAGGGATTCTTCTGTCCGGGGATCATGTCCTGCCGGATATAACACCAAATCTCAGCCCTGATTTATCTTCAATGGACTTTCGTCCTCTCCATAGCTTCCTAAATTCCCTCGGCCGGATACAGGCTCTTCCTGTGAATCGTGTTTATCCGGCTCATGGTGACCCCTTCGATGACCTTAAAGGCCGGATTGAAGAGATCCGAAACCACCACATCCAGAGAACCATCCTGATTCGGCAATCTGTTCAAGGTGGCATAAAAACAACTTTCCAGATTTCCGAAGACATCTTTGGACAGGATCTCCCGGATTTTGACCGGTTTCTCGCTCTGAATGAAACCTATGTCCACCTGATCGAACTGCGCGAAGAAGGTCAGGTTTTATCAAAGGAAGACACTGAAGGAAAGATTCACTGGTCAGTTGCCGGATAAGCTTGGTACAATTGAAGCTGAAGAAGACGTTTCGGGATGGAGGAAATGAAATGCTGGATGCCATTGCCAACCTGAATACGGCTGTTTCAAATCGCCGTTTCTATCCATTGGAAAGCGTCACAGTCCGCAATGCCATTGATCGGCTCTTCACGGCCTTATCTTCGTTTCTGGACATTGCCGACAGTGTTGTCCTGGCCGAATCGGAAAAAAACCTCCTGCTGGATCCCACGGGGTACAGTGTGAAGAACAAGAAATTTGAAGAATTTCCTGAAGACAAAGCGCTTAAGGACGCCATCTAGGAACCCGTCATTTCGGCAGCAATAACTGTTGCATTTATTATCCTGGGTCTACTCCTTATGTATTTCGTCCGATATTTAGCCAAACCAGGTTTCGGTGTTGGTGGTTTTACATCTGGCGTACACGTAAGATATGGCTTCTTAGAAGAAATATCACCCGTATCAAAGGTGGCCCTAAAAACCGCTGAAATTGCGCCACAATGTTTTAAACACGGCAAAAGCCTGCTTATTAGCACTATTGTTGGAATATTTATTGGTGCGGCGATAGATTGGGGCATGTACGGGCTTCAGATGTGGGCTATCGAAAAATAATATAACACGGGATATCAAACCTCCAGCATGTCTGCGATATGATGGCGCCGACTTTAATAATTTTTCATTTTTTTGGCTTGATGTGGATAGCACGGCCGGAAGCGTCCAGAACGGCTTCCTTGAGAATTTCTCCGAGGGTGGGATGCGGATGGATCACCTGGCAGGCATCCGATATTGTCAAACCCTGGTGTACCATTAAAGTAGCTTCCTGAATCAGTTCTACGGCATGAACCCCCAGTATATGAACCCCCAGAATGGTTCCATCCTGTCCTGCCAGTACTTTAACCATGCCTTCCGATTCACCGATCGCCATGGCCTGCCCGCTGATGCCGTAAAGACATCGTCCTGTTTTGTAGCTGATTCCCCGATCCATGGCTGCCTCCTCGGACAGTCCAACCGAGGCTGCCTCAGGAAAGGCAAAGATGCATTGCGGTACTGCATGGTAGGCCACCTGGCAATTCCTTCCCTCCATGATTTCTACGGCAGCAATGCCTTCTTCCGAGGCCACATGAGCCAGCATGAATCCGCCTATGACATCTCCAATGGCATAAATATCCTTTACGGAAGTTTCGTAATGGATATCCACCTGAATGGAATGTTCCCTCATTCTGATACCAAGATGTTCGAGTCCCAAACCGTCCGTATGGGGTTTCATTCCCGCCGCTATGAGGACCACGTCCGCTTCCACAGTCAGTTCTCCTCCAAGCCGTTGAGCAATCATACGGAGCCCTTTCTTAAACGGTTCGATGGCGGTTAATCGGGCACTGGTGTGCACCTCTATCTGCTGTCGCTTCAGATGAACCGTTAAGCGCTTGCCCAATTCCTTATCCAGGGAAGAAAGAATCGTGGGTAAGGCCTCAAACACCGTGACACGGCTTCCAAAGGCTCGAAAAATGCAGGCTACCTCCACCCCTATCGCGCCTCCGCCGATAATCGCAAGACGTTCGGGAACTTTGTCCAGATTCAGGATATCTTTGCATGTCATAACCCCGGGAGAATCAATGCCGGGGATATTCAGCGAAGCAGGCGCTGCACCCGAGGCAATCAGGATTCGGCAGCAATTCAAAGCATTACCATCCACCATGACCTTCCCTGGTGAAGCGATGGTCGCCGTGCCGTTTATAACTTCCACACCATTACCCTTCAGCAGGCCGGCAACACCGGCAGCCATGTTCGCCACAATCCGGTCTTTGCGCTCCAAGGCTCCCGCCATGTTGAACACATATCCGTCCGAGGACACATTGAAATTGGAAAGCCGGGAAAGGGTTCTCAAGACGGCTGCGTTCCCGTAATAAGCCTTTGTGGGGATACATCCCCAATTGACACAGGCGCCGCCAAGCATTTCCCGCTCAATCAGAGAGACGGTCATACCGAGTTGGGTGGCCCGTATGGCTGCCACATAACCTCCAGGACCGCCGCCAACGATCACGAGGTCCCTCACGGCGCAATCTCCAAAGATTCATCCCATTTCAGGATCGGTTTCCGGGCGGCGGTCACCTCGTCCACCCGCCTGATCAGTGTAGTTAATGGCGCGCGCTTTACCGTTTCGGGCTGGTTTTGTGCCTCTTCCGCAATCGTGCGCATGGCTTTGATAAAATCATCCAGTCTTTCACGCGTCTCCGTCTCGGTGGGCTCTATCATCATGGCCTCCTCCACAATCAGGGGGAAGTAAATCGTCGGGGGATGGTATCCATAGTCCATAAGCCGTTTTGCCATGTCGAGCGCAGTGACTCCATTTTCCTGTTTCTGACGGCGGGCACTGAGCACAAATTCATGCTTGCAGAGACGGTCATAGGGAATATCAAAACAATCCCTGAGGTGATGCCGGATATAATTTGCGTTGAGTACAGCGCTTTCGCACGCCTCGCGGATTGCCTCCGCGCCGAGGGTCTTCAGGTAGGCATACGCCCTGACGAGCACTCCAAAGTTGCCGTAAAAGGCGTGGACCCGACCGACGGAATTCGGGCGGTCGTAATTCAGGTGAAAGCGGTCTCCCTGTTTTTCCACAACCGGCACGGGCAGAAAGGCTTCCAGAAACGCTTTTACCCCCACCGGTCCCGATCCCGGCCCACCGCAGCCGTGCGGTGTGGAGAAGGTTTTATGGAGATTGAGATGCACCATGTCGAAGCCCATATCACCGGGCCGGGCAATCCCGATGATCGCATTGGCATTGGCTCCATCATAGTATAGAAGTCCTCCTGCCTCGTGCACCATCCCGGCAATTTCCACAATATCCTCTTCGAACAGGCCCAGAGTGTTGGGATTGGTCAGCATTAAGCCGGCGACATCCGGTCCAAGATGATCCCGGAGGCCGCCGATATCCACCAATCCACGTTCGTTAGAACGGATCTCGACCACTTTGAATCCCATCATATTCGCCGTGGCCGGATTTGTGCCATGCGAGGAGTCCGGTGCCAGGATAATATTTCGGCCGGCGTCTCCGCACGCCCGGTGGTATGCACGAATAATCATCGCCCCCGTCAGCTCTCCATGCGCTCCCGCAGCCGGCTGGAGCGTCATGTGGTCCATCCCAGTTACCTCGCAGAGCATGCGTTCCAGTTCATGCATAAGCTGGAGGGCCCCCTGCACGGCATCTTCATGCTGAAGGGGGTGCAGGGCACTGAAACCGGGGAGCCTCGCAGCCCACTCGTTGATTTTGGGATTGTACTTCATCGTGCAGGAACCGAGAGGATAGAATCCCGTATCCACCCCATAGGCCTGTCGGGACAATGCGGTGAAATGCCGCACCGCCTCCACTTCACTGACTTCGGGCAGCGCAGGAAGATGATTGCGCAGGAATTTTTTGGGAATCGCCTGGAATTTTTTATCCGGAATTATCTCCAAATCGGGCAGTGAAAAGGCCCTGGCACCGGAAACGGATTTTTCAAAGATCAACTTCTTCACGGTTGTGTCCTCCCAGAACATTAACAAGCCGGTCTATTTCCGCACGGGTCCGTTTTTCCGTAAATGCCAGCAGTATCCCCCCCTCATCAAGGGGCAAGCCTCCCAGAATTCCCTGATCCAGCAGCTTCCGATCAACGTCATGCGGAGTGGAGAGACTTATGGCAAATTCTTTGAAAAAAGGTTTGTCATGAAGAGGTCGTATACCTTCCTGCTCAAGACGCTGACGAGCATATGCCGCCAAATCGTGGCAGCGTTTGGCGATCTCTTTCAATCCCTGGGGACCGACGACGGTGAGATACACTGCAGCAGCCAGGGCGCAAAGGGCCTCATTGGAGCAAATGTTGGATCCCGCCCTAGCCCGTCGAATATGCTGCTCTCGGGCCTGCAGCGTAAGGACAAAGGCCCTCCGCCCCTCAAGATCACGAGTGAGTCCTACAAGCCTGCCAGGAATTTTTCGCATCAGCGCCGTTGTTGCAGTCAGAAACCCAAGGTAAGGACCGCCGAAGCTCAAGGGATTCCCCAATGCCTGCCCCTCCCCCACTGCCATGTCGGCACCCCATTCGCCCGGTGGCTTGAGTATACCCAGGGATATGGGGTCTACGATCATAATGAGAAGGCCTTTTCGAGCATGGATCGCTTTTGCGATTGTTTCGATATGGCCTTCAAGATTCCCAAAATAGTTTGGATGCTGAATAACGACGGCCGCCGGTTCTTCCCCAAAAAGAGCAATCATTGCATCTGGATCGGTCTCGCCGCCGACCGACGCAGCCTGAACCACCTCCATTCGACCGCCAATGGCATAGGTTTTAAGGACACCAAGATAATGGGGGTGAATGACATCAGGCAGAATGACCCGCCTCCGTCCCGTGGCGTCACAGGCTACATGGCAGGCTTCCGCCAGGGCACTGCCGCCGTCATAAAGCGACGCATTGGACACATCCATCCCTGTGATACTGCAAATCATGGTTTGATATTCAAATATTGCCTGCAGGATCCCCTGACTGATCTCCGGCTGGTAGGGTGTGTATGCCGTATAAAACTCCGAGCGGGAAAGGACCTGCTCCACCACGGTAGGTATATAGTGATCGTATGCACCTCCACCAAGAAAGCAGGGCATCTGATCTGTCGTCACATTCTGTGAAGCAAGGGAGGCCATTTCCCTGCGCAGCGTCACCTCCGACATCCCCGCTCCCAAATGCAACTTTTCCTTGATCCGGACAGCATCCGGAATATCGGCGAATAATTCCTCCGTACTACGCATTCCAATGGAGCGTATCATATCCTGGATGATTTCAGGGGGGTTGGGCACGTAAGCCATGTTTGTCCTCCGTTACGCTCCTTCTTTTCCCTGATCCTGGCAAAATGCCTTATATGCTTCAGGCGAAAGAAGCATGGACAATTCCCTTTCATCCTCAATGCTCACCTTTGCGATGAAATTCCCATATGGATCCTGGTTGAGACGCTCCGGAGCCGTATCCAGGTCCTCGTTCACTTCGAGTACCGTGCCGCTGACGGGCGCGTAGATATCAGCCACCGCCTTCACGGATTCCACGACACAAAGAACGTCACCGATTTGAACATGTTTCCCGATTTCAGGGATTTCAACATAGACAATATCCCCCAGATGATCCTGGGCAAAATCTGTAATGCCGACCAATATGGCCCCGCCATCTCTCCTGGCCCATTCATGTTCTCTTGAATAAAGCAATCCTTCCTGAATTTTCACAATGTTGCCCCCTGATGTATTTTTTTATCGCGTTTATAGAACGCACTCTTTTAATTTCCATTCCCTCACCCGGGATGTAATCTTCCCGCTTCACCAGCGCAAGCCCAAGCACCGTTTTCAGATATGGAGCATAAACCCCGCTGGTCACCCAACCGATCTTTTGATCTCCCTTGCGGACTTCATAGTTGGATCGGGGGATACCCTTCTCAACCATTTCGAACTCGACAAGAATCCTGGGCGGTCCATCTTCCTTCTGCCTCCACAACATTTCCCGGCCGATGAATTTCCCTTTGTCAAACTTGACAAACAGGTCCAGTCCCGCTTCCAGTGGCGTAATATCCCGGCCAATTTCATGGCCGTAAAGAGGCAACCTGGCTTCGCAGCGTAACGTATCCCTTGCTCCCAGACCAATAGGTCTGACGCGGTTTCCACCCGTCGCCAGAATCGTCTCCCAGACTTCAGCGGCATGATCGGGATCCATATAAATTTCGAATCCATCTTCTCCGGTATAACCTGAACGGGAAATCATACAGGAAACACCGCCTATCTTCATATCCGGATCGAACCGGTAACGGTCGAGTGCGGAGATTTCCTTATTGCACACCGGCCGGAGGATCTCTTCGGCAAGAGGCCCCTGCAAGGCCAGTTGGGCATAATTGGCAGAAAGGTCTGATACCTTTACCGCTGACCAACCCGGCAGAGCATGTCCGGCAATCCATGAGAAATCCTTATCCGTGTTGGCGGCATTCACAACCAGCAGAAATCGGTTTCGATCATATTTATAGATAAGGAGGTCATCTACGACACCTCCATCGGCATGGCACATCAGTGCGTAACAAATTTTCCCATCCGCAAGGGTGGAAATATCATTGGTTACAAGCAACTGGATAAAAGACTCTGCCTGTTGACCGCTTACTTCAATTTCCCCCATATGGGATACATCAAAAAGGCCTGCCTCTTTGCGGACCTTCATATGCTCGGCAATGATTCCTTCATACTCCACAGGAAGTTCCCATCCGTTGAATTCAATCATTTTGCCGCCATATTTTTGATGCATGGAATGCAATGGTGTTCTTCTGGGTGTCATTAACAAATCCCTTTCTTGATTTTAGGCAGAAGGCAGAAACTTCCCGGCCATTCCTTCAGAGGGGTAAGGAACCAGGAGCTCCTTGAGCAGCCCGGATGAAACTTCATCGGCTCCGAGCCAGAGATCCTCGCGCTCGGTCGGCATAATCACCGGCATGCGGTCATGGATCGCTTTGATCAATCCATTCGCCGCTGTTGTCACGATCGTACAGGTGCGAACCGATGGTCCTGCCGGCGGTTTCCAGATTTCGTACAGACCTGCCATCCCGAAGGGTCGGCCGCTGTTCAACTGAAAATATATCATCCTTTTGGGAGATGATGACCGGTCCCACTCGTAAAATCCATCCGCCGCGATCAAGCATCGGTGTTTCCGAAAAGCATCCCGGAAGCTTGGCTTGACAGCTAGCGTTTCCCCCCTGGCATTGATCCATTTTTTAGGAGCCGGATCCTTTGCCCAGTGGGGAATAAGTCCCCATTGGAATGAAACCAGGCGCCTACGGCCATTGAATATAATTGCGGCTATATCCTGGCCAGGGAACCTGTCCCCTGTCAGGTGGACAGACTCGGCAAATTCATCGATATGAAAGGTTTCCCCAATGACAGACAGGTCACTGAGCAGGACGAACCGGCCGCACATGGTTCCTCCGTGGCGATTTATGCTCTCTGCTGATGTGGTGCAAAGCTATAGCAGATATGCTATGAAAATGAAAATGCAAAAAGGCCGGGGTTGTTATAAATATTTTTCTCGGCGTCCCAGGAATTCAAGCCCTGGAATTCAGGACAAAGGAATCCTTAATATATGCCAGATTATGATCAGGTACCGGAATCTTTCCGGTCAGCTATTTTTGAAACCATTCGGACAAAGGCACCCTATTGGTCCCTACTGGGAATGGAGCTCCTAGACATTCGAAAGGGATGGGCAAGGGTCCGTCTGCCTTTTTCGGAAAAACTCCTCCAGCCTTATGGTGTGGCCCATGGCGGCGCTGTTTTTTCTCCGGCTGAC
>JBEKJA010000079.1:0-9399 GCA_050011475.1 Syntrophales bacterium | reverse complement strand
TATGGGCCGGATGCTTGTCGAGGCATGCATTTCTGAAGCGATTACTTTGCAGCTCTATAGGATTTTCACGCTGACTTATAAGAACGATTTTTTCACCACGATGGGCTTCCATGAAGTGGACCGATCCTCTCTATCTGAAAAAATATGGTCGGACTGCTTCCGCTGTTCCAAGTATCCGGATTTTTGTGACGAGACGGCCATGATCATCGAACTCTGAACACACCAGGGTCATTGCGAGGCGGTGTATAAACCGCCGTGGCAATTGCTTCGCTCCGCTCGCAATGACAGCACGAAATCAGTCATCCTGAAACTTGATTCAGGATCTATATATCAGTGATCCATACACATAAAGAATTATGGTGCCGTTATGATAAAGATGTTCCATTTTAAAAATATTTCGCTCCGACACATGGTAAGTATCACCCTTTCAGGGGTGTTCCTTGTCGTTATGGCCGCGGGATGTGCGCCACCCGTCAGGAAAGCTCCTCCACTCCTTAAGCCGACACCTAAATTATTGAAAATTGCCCCGGATGAAATACCATCTCTCACAGATGATCTTGACCCATCAACACTCATTACGGCAATTGAGCGAAGCCTGACTTATCTGGACCGGCTGTCGCCTGAAACCACTCTAACCGTGGGTGACCGATCTATTACAACGGGTGTCATCAAGGCAAGCCTCATTGCTTTTCGCAACATCATGGCTTCCAACGATTCAAATGAAGTAAAGCAGCAGCAAATTCTCGATTCGTTCGAATTTTACAGGACATCCGCTGCAAACGGCAGGAAACAAACTCTTATCACCGGCTACTTTGAATCCTTGCTGAATGGATCTTTCGTGAAGACGGATGTTTTCCGGTACCCAATTTATAGTACGCCGGAGGATCTCATTGTTGTCAATCTTCGAAAATTTAACCAAAAATATCAAAAAGATCAGATCATAGGCCGCGTGGCGGGCAAGGAGTTGGTACCTTACTATACCCGGGATGATATTGACTTCAAAAGAGTGCTCGTAGGCAGGAACTTCGAAATCGTCTGGGTGAATGATCCGGTTGGCCTTTTTACGATGCACACCCATGGATCCGGTAAAATCAAAATGCCTGATGGTTCGCTTCTGCAACTCAGTTACAGCCAGAGGAACGGGCGGCCTTTTCGCAGTGATTCCGGAATTCTTCTTGACCTCGGAAAAATCGACCGCAAGAATCTTTCCTACCGGAATGTAAAATCATACCTCAGAAATCACCCTGACGAGGCTCCAGATGTCTTTCGAAAAAATGAAAGTTATATCTTTTTCCGTATCGTAGAAGAAGGGCCCGTCGGTGCGATAGGTGTACCGCTGGTCCCGAGCCGTTCCATAGCTGTCGATCCTGACCTTTACCCTCTTGGCGGTATCGCACTGCTCTCCAGCCAAAAACCTGAGCTGAATGAAAAGGGCCGGGTCAGCAGTTGGATCCCGTTTACACGATTTGTACTTTGTCAGGACACTGGAGGACTGATCAAGGGGCAGCATATTGACCTGTATTGCGGAAGCGGTGACAAGGCGGAAAATGTGGCAGGCAGTTATAAGGAGCAAGGCGATCTGTACATCCTTCTTTTAAAGCAACCCAACTAGTTTCCAATTCGGAAACTAAAGAAAATCAAACTGTCTCCGTTTTCTTCTCCCGGATAAAACAGCCGGGATCTTCTGCCAGATAATCGCCGCTGTATGCGAACGCTCTTCCACGGCAGCCCCCGCAGACATTGCGGTAATCACAATCCCCACATAATCCCTTGAGCGTATGTTCCCTTGCTTTCAGCTTATTGAATACCTCCGAATTTTCATATATTTCCCTGAAATCTTTGTCCCGTACATTCCCTCCGCTCACCTCCACGAAGGGACATGGCCAGACATCTCCATTCGCCTTAACATAGACAAAACCCCGTCCCGCAGAACAGCCATGGAATAATGATCCGGCCATCTTCAGAGCAGCCTTGCTGCGAATACCTTTGCTTCTCAGCAGATACGGCCAATATTGCGGTCCGGCAACCGGTTCAATAATGGCGGTAGATCGTTTCTGTTTTCGGGCAATCATTTCGCTCAAACGTTCATTGGCGCTTTTTTTCAGGGTGGCATTCCTGATTTTCTCTCCGCGTCCGACCGCTACAAGCTGATACATTAGCATGATACCCGCATGTTGTCTGTCCATGAATTCCATCAGGCCCGGCAGACAGTCCATGTTGTATTCCATAGCCGTGGTGTTGATCTGTAAAACGATCCCCGCTTTCTTCGTCGCTTCAATGGCACGCATGGTAAGATCAAACGCCTTCACGTCATTTCGAATAAAGTTGTGTACATCCGGATCGGCTGCATCGAGGCTGATGGCATGACACACTACACCATGATCTTTCAGCTTCCATGCCATTTCGGAATCAATGAGGATTCCATTTGTTGCGATAATGTTTGCAAAACCCGCCTTTTGAGAATGGCGGAGAAGATCAAATATATCTCGGCGGACCAGGGGTTCACCCCCTGTGTAGATCAGGGTGCGAAAACTTTCCACTTCTGCCAGCTGATCAATAAGCCGTTTGCCCTCATCTGTTGAAAGCTCACCAGGATCCGGCAGTCCACCGGTCGTGTGACAATGAATACAGCGAAGATTGCAGGCTGTTGTAACCTCCCAAACCGGATGACCGGGATAACCGATACAACCCATCCCCAAGGCGCCGTTAGCCACCGGGACAGCCTTCATGGCATGGCGCAGAACCCAATGAGGGAACTTCCGCCAACCGGTTAGATATCCCATCAGAATCGCACTCCCCAACTGCCGCAGGAGTAATGACGGAGGCTTGTAATATGGCAGAATTACATTCTTTTTTTTAGATACATTCCGCAGCATCTGCTTACCAATAGGCGAAAATGAACGATGCCGTTGTGCCCAGGTTGACCAGGATATTGGCACCGCACATAGCCTCCAGGGTTTCCGGGTTTTTGTATTTTCTCAACAAGGTCATCACGACAAGCGTTGCTGATACCGCCATAACGGGAAGATACAGGTAAAACCCCTTCCCTGGCACACCGGTACGAAGGGCTAGAAAAAAGAAAAACCACCCAAGAACAGATATCAGAACATAGATCATGGTTCCTCTTTCCCTTCCGACACGAACGAGGATATTTTTTTTGCCGACAGCAAGATCTGACGGATAATCGGGAAACTCATTCAAAAAAATGACGTTGAAGATGGTCAAAGCTATGGGAATACTGATCCAGTGGACAACGGGATGAATGACCCCGGTTTGTATGTAGAAGGCGACTGCAACCGGAAGCCATCCATAGCAAAAACCAATAAATACCTCGCCGACACCCCGTTCCACGAGACGAACCGGTTTTGTAGAATAAAGAAATCCGGACAGCCCGCCAATACTACCCAGGAGCAATGTATAGGAACCGGTATTCAGAAAGAATTGAAGAATGATGCCAACGATGCCTGCAAGAAACAGGGAGATGATGCTCGTCCATAGAGACACGACGGCAGAACTTTTTCCTGCCGGTATGACACCGGAACCACCTGAGAACCGACTCTTAAACCTCTTCTTCGAAAGACGATCCTCCATTTGATCAAAATATTCTCCTACATGATATGTGGAGAGCATGATCAGAATGACAGCCGTTGCACCCAGGCCAAAGATCGAACGATCAAACCTTGCTTCCATTCTCCACGCAAGAAGTGTTCCAAGCAAAAAGGGTAAGATTCCTACACTATGAAAGGGGGGGCGCGAAAGGGCAATCCAGTCAAGGACTGTCACAGGAAAACGTTGTTTACTCACGGATTGAAGCCCTGTTTCATTATTTTTTATTAGTAACATAAATAGATAATCCTGTCAAACATCCGCGGTTCAATTCCATAGTCCGGTGACATGTCAACACGGGCTCTTTAAATATTTATAATGAAAATAAAAATATCTTGATTCGTCTAATTCTTTATGGTAGTGCAATCGCACAGATAGATCATAAGAATGCCTCTCCACGATGGACTTTCACGCCTTTGACCGCTTGAGATTCAACAACAGAAGGCGTTAACAGTTGGTATATACGTCCAGTCTAGACCAGATGTAGTTTGATGATAGCGGGGTAAGGCAGACAGGCTCCCTGTAAATTTTTTTAAACTTTTACCAAAGAAAGGGGGATGTAGAGGATGACAAAAGCTGAATTGATTGCAGTAATGGCGGGTGATGCAGGTATCACTAAGGCGGCAGCGGCTATGGCACTCGAGTCGTATATTACGACAGTTGCTAAAGAGCTGAAGAAGAGTGGAAAAATCGGCCTGGTAGGATTCGGTACTTTTTCCGTTGTGAAAAGGAAAGCCAGAGAAGGAAGGAATCCACAGACGGGCAAAACGATCAAGATTCCTGCAAGGAAAATCGTCAAGTTCAAAGCTGGAAAAGCCCTGGCTGACAAAGCCAAGTAGGAAACTGTTTCTTCAGCAATAAAAAAGCCTCTACGTTTATATTAAACATAGAGGCTTTTTTCAAATCGAACCAGCCGGATCTCTCCCCGAAAATGCCCGGGCATTGCAAGCGAAGTGCCTTCCTCAGCTTCTGGAATCATCAAGACCATCTCATCATACCTTGACTCATGCCAATGGGCGATCGCCATTAAGCTGTTCATAAATCCGCATATACGCTGCAATCATATTGGACAGATCGTAACGCTCCCTAGCTTCCTTCATGATACGGCGAAGCTGCTGTTCCCTGATCTCCGCTGCTTTTCGGTGAAAGGCAAGGCTTTTTTCCAAACCGTACCAGAGGCCTGACGAATCATAATCACGAAACAGGAAGCCGTTACCGGCATCAAGCGGATATCCATCCATTTTAAGTCGCAGTTCCCGAATCTTGTCATGATAACCGCCAGTATCCCGGTTTGTTGCTGTTGCCCCAAAAAGGTTGCCTACCTGATCGATCTGACCGCATGGTTCATAAAGCGATGCCCCGAATACATCAGCGGCTGCGGCGTATCCCAGCATGGAAAGCTCCTCTTTAAAAGGCTGATAGGATATCTTTCCACCCGATACATAAGCGATCCGGCCAAGGATATCCGCATGGGTCCGGTCATTGCCCACACCATCGGCAACAATAGCGAACTGCACATCTCCGTGGACTGTTACGAACTGCTGCATGTTGTGCTCAAGAAGATCCACCCCCTTCTGGACCGGATCCAATCGCGACGGCCAGAAAAAAAGGATTGCGTTTGGGTTCTCCTGAAGCCCTGTTTTTCTTTGAAAGGCCAAAAGGTTATCCCGCTTTGCTTCAAGAATCATGTCATCAGGACCATAGCTGCGGACTAGATACCCGCAATGTTCAGGATACATCTGCATGGAGGGGGCGTTGAGAATTGCGCGTGCTGCACCATGATAATATTTTGCCTTGATTTCCTTCCGCACATTGGGCGACACTATGGAAAGATCAAGAAAATAATCATTGACCACTTCCCAAAGAAATCGCTCTCCAACAAAGTTAATAATGGCAGCATTTTTAATAGCTGTGGCTTGGCAGTCAATACAAACCTTTCCACGATCATACGACAGGTAAATATGGTTCATCAACGAGCCAAGATTCACTCCCCTCATCATATCCAGTGGCACATGGGCAGTAAATACATTGTGAACCGTATGAAGAACGGGCAACCCCGTCATATTTGCATAAGCTGCGATGACTCCTCCGGCCATCCAGTCATGACTATGGATGATGAGTTGTCCCTCATGGCTGGCACGCAAAGTTTTAATGACATTATTGACAATCTCCCGATGAAATTCCGCAGCCGTTTGAAGCGGGTCCCCGCTGTAAGCGCTCAGGTTATCTGCAAACACTGCCGAACTGACCAGATGGATATTATCCGAACCAATCTTGTATCGGACCTCTCTCCATTCACTATCGTTCATTTTCGATTCCCGTTGAAAGCGGCGCTTCAGATTCAGAAGGGCCAGATGGACATCCACTCCCCTTTCCGAAAGACCCTCGCAAAGCGCCGATACGACCTCGCCCTGACCGCCGCTTTTGCCGCTGATATATTTTGCCAGGCCACCCATATCTTCCGGCAGCCGTCCAGTTTCCGGCGTAATGATCAGTATTGCCGTCCTTTTATGCCGTTTCAGGATTTCAAAACGCCACATGGCGATCTCAAGATCATCGATTTTTCTTGTCAGGATATGGGTTGGCTGAGCAATGGATCCACCATATGGATTGAAATAAGAATGTACTGCGTGGTCTTCCCCCAAACGCTCATGGATAAAATAAATGTGATCGGAAGTGGTCAGGTGCCTCCATTTGGTGAGCAATTCCCTGCCCGCTTGCCGGGCTGTCTTTTCAAGATCCTGAATATTCTGAAAAAGGCTGAGTTGGGTCGGATTGCCAAGCCATCCAAAAGTATCCCGGGTGGCGTCGGCCCATGAGGATGTTGCCAGACCATGAATATCCACTTCAGGGCATCTGGCATTACCGAAATGCTCAGCGACCTCCGTAGGGGTTGCAAAAACGAGATTTTCATAACGTCCCAATGCTTCCGGTAACCCCTCCCAAAACTCGAAGATCCCTTTGTCCCTCCAAATATGCTCGCCAATATGTTCGTAATCATACCCTAGCAATACAGCCTCCCCATCAATTTTCGCCAGGTATCCGGCATACTGCCCGGGAGTCAGGGGCTGATGTGGAAAACGATAAGCCACATCATCGCTCAGCTCACGATTTCTGGGGATGACGATGAGATCGAGCCCTTTTGAGCGGAATACAGCATTGGGTGAGATAGGTTCCTCCCTCTTCATGAACATATCGTCACGCTTTTCGCACAGGATCGATGAATAACCCATATCGGCCACAACTTCGGCAATATGATTATTGTACATAAGCTCAGTATTACGGAAAGATGTGGGAGATACACCAAACAGCTTCCTCATTTTCTCCCGATGCAAGGCTGCCTGATCACGAAACTCCTGTTTTTTTGGATCCTTAAACAGGCTCGTTAATGAGTGATAGTAAGTTTCATCAAGATACTCAACCTGGCCACCGGATTGCCCGGCATCGAGAAGATTCTGCAGTGCACGAATAACTTCAGGATTATATGTTTCAGCCTGCTCAAGAAAGGTACCAGACATACTCAGAGTGATTTTGAAGTGCGGATACTTCGATACAAGATCCGTAAACATTTTTGTTGCCGGCACGTAACATTTCTCCGACACTTTACCAAAGATAGTACGGTTCATTTCATCCCACAGGAACTTATCCCGGTCAGGGTTCAGTCGGCAGGGCTGATGAAGCTGGAAATAGAATATTACCAGAGGCATGCAAAAACTTTCCCATTGAATGATTTTGTTTTTCCCTTTTGCCACCCGAAGATGACCGCTGAGGGTACCGTCGAAGCAGGCAATTCTGCTCTTGGTGCACCTTTCGGGAATGACAAATTATTTTTTTATTCCGATTCCGATACTTTTTACGGAAGTGCTGCTGACATTACTGTAAATAAAGACATTTCCGGATGCCGATATGCCGCCATTAACGGTCATTTGATCTGTCGTCACAAGAGAAAAAGTCCCGTCGGCATTGAGCCGATATTGGCCGCTATAAGCAAATGCCTGATCTATTCCATCCGTATATTTACTGTAAGTACCCGTAGTAGTGAAGTTATTCAGACCGTCAAATCGTATGGTTCCAACCCGAGCAATTGAATAGGGAACCGGCGTATCTGCCTGGGGATATGGTGAGTCGGCATTTCCATCGAGAATTTCTATAAAACGGTACGTTGTATTCAGAGTTGCATTTGAAAAATTGCCGGATCCCACTTTGACAGCGATACCAAATCCCTGCCTGTCCGGATCGCTCACGTTACTGAAAATCAACACCTCCCCCGAGCCCGATATGCCGCCACTGAAGGTGGCAGGTCTGGGTGTCTTATATGAAAAAGTGCCGTCGGTGTTAACCGAGTAAGTACCGTTGTAACTGAGAGGCAAATCCACTCCGATACCGCTTTCGGCATAGTAGCCCGATATAGTATAGCTGCCGGCACCATCGAAATGGATTTTTCCCTCTTCCGTAATATTCCATTTATATCCCCTGGTCAACGTCACAAAATAGTAGTCGCCATTCAAACTGGCGAACGTGTAACTGCCGGTTCCCTTCACAACCCCCACTCCGATTCTTTGCTCCGTCAAGTCACTGACACCGGCATAGATAAATAGATCGTTGGCAGATGCTATGCCGCCATCCAACGGATTGAAGTCCGGTGAGTAAAAAGAAAAAGTGCCATCCGGCAGGAAAAGATAAGTCCCGTTGTAACTGTATCCGCCGATGCCTGATCCGCTCAAACTGGATGTGCCTGATTTGGTATAGTTCCCGGAATTGTCAGTCGTAATCGTTCCAGTCATGGCTATCGACCAATAGATTGTCGTATGCGGAGAATTTAAACCAATTTCCGCATTGTAAAATAATGAACTCAGAAATATACGGTCAGGGGAATTGGGAGCCACGTGAAGAATCGCAGGGGGATTTGAATTTTCAAAGGGTGGTTCACTGCAACCAAGAAGGCCCAGAAAAACCACGGTAAGAAGCAGAATAATTTTTGCCTTCACGGGATGATACCAAGTTTTGCCTTTGTTTAATTGGAAAGGCATAGTGCACCATACCAAGTCTTGATTTTATATTGAAAAGAATACGCTTATTAAATATCGGAATTCGCGATGATAGTCAAATCAAATCCCTGCAGCGAGAAGTACCGTATCAGGATCAAAATGCGTCCCTTTCTTCTGATTGATCTTCACAAATGCCCTCTCATTACCCCAAAAGGACCTATCACAGCGATGTCTGTGAAAGCTGAATATATTTCATACTATAGATCCGAATATATGGTTTATAAGACTAATATACAAGATATAATTCCATTTACATACGAGAGAAGGAACTGTAAAAGGAATTAATTCAATTTTTACGGGCGATCGACTGATATTATGGAAATTCCCCGGATCACATATCCCCAGAACCTACCCATTACGGCGAAACATGGAGACATTCTTGAAGCGGTTCGTCATCATCCGGTAGTAATTATTACAGGTGAAACGGGCTCCGGTAAGACAACCCAGATTCCCAAAATGTGCCTTGAGTTAAAGCGGGGAAAACGCGGAATAATCGGCTGCACGCAGCCTCGACGTGTGGCTGCGCTCACCGTGGCCCACAGAATAGCCGAGGAACTGGGCGAAGATATAGGGAAGACGGTAGGTTATAAGATCCGTTTCGATGAAAAGGGCAGCCGTAAGAGTCTGGTCAAAATCATGACGGACGGAATTCTGCTGGCGGAGGCCCAGTCCGATCCCATGCTTCGGATGTACGATTGCATTATCGTGGATGAAGCGCATGAGCGCAGCCTTAATATCGACTTCA
>JBEKJA010000078.1:0-9436 GCA_050011475.1 Syntrophales bacterium | reverse complement strand
GGTGTAGGACAGAATGCGCAGGACTATAGCCATCTGATTTCAGCGATCAGTGAAGAGGGACATGCAATTGGCTACCACTCCTATAGTCACGATACCCTGCTGATGCTTCGCAGTCATGGCATGTTATCACGTGAAATCAAATATACCCAAGATCTTCTTCAACAATTTGGCATCTCTCCGGTCGCATTCAGGCCGCCTGTGGGGATTACAAACCCAAGGTTAGCGGTGGTATTACGCGATCATGGGATGTACTGCCTGATGTTCTCATGCAGGGGCGATGACTTTGGTAATAGACATATTGAGGGATTATCTCGGAAAATCCTGAAGAAAGTAAACCGAGACCATGTCATTCTTCTTCATGACACCCGACCTCCGGGAGAGGCGGATGCTGAACGCTGGCTCTGCGAGATTGATCTGATCCTATCCGGACTTAAAGATAAGGGGCTTGAGGTCATACCCCTGGGAGAGCTTATAGAAAAACCGATTATGGTCCACATGGATAGCACTCCCGGTTAATGATAGCATACTTTTGATGAATCAAAAAAACGTTGATATATTCCTCCGTCAATGATAATTGACTTTAGAATTAATACCTAAATAATTCATAACTTGTATGTCTGAAAAATGGCATAATTTATGTTTTGAGCAAACTGGACAGGAACACACTGTTTCTGCCCAGGCCTGTATTGATGAAGCATCACCCTGGTTTTCCGGACATTTTCCGGGCGAACCGATATTGCCTGGCATTGCTGTCTTAGCCATGGTGAAGGATGCTATTATTTATCATGAATCAAAGAAGGGAAGAAGGGTCA
The DNA here is from genome assembly GCA_050011475.1 of Syntrophales bacterium. Taxonomy (GTDB): domain Bacteria; phylum Desulfobacterota; class Syntrophia; order Syntrophales; family JBEKJA01; genus JBEKJA01. The sequence goes on along the minus strand of JBEKJA010000078.1, from coordinate 8,624 downwards.
GAATATCAAATATCAGAAGAGTCAGGTTCCGGCTACCGATAAGACCGGGTGTGTTATTATCAATCACCCTGTCTTCGCCTGATGCAGATCTTTCCTACCAGTTTAAAGTTGCTGTAAATGGCGAAACGGCATGTACTGGCATCATGATGATTGACCCATTATCTGAGAATATTCGCAACTCAGAACCATAATGACATCATCCCGGGATAAGGGTTTCAATTGCATTAAAGGTAAGGAGGCTTGTAAATGCCAACAAGCACAGACAAAAAAGCTTTGCTAATTCGTGTTGCTGAAATTATTATTTTTGAATTGAAATTGGAGGATATTGCAGCGGAAACGTTCGATCCTGATCTTGATTTGGTGGATGAGCTCGGCGTCGATAGTATGGACCTAGCAACTGTGGCTCTTGTGCTTCAGGATGAATATGGCATTACTATTGATGAGGATGATTATCCCACTCTAAGGAGCCTTCGCCGGATTGCCGAGTACATTCAACAAAAGCAGGCGGCATGAGTTGACAACCACCTTCTTGAATGAATCATGGACAACACAAACGCCATATTAAATGTTCCACCTGACAGTGAATCGAAAAAATGGAAATTTTCCGAGTTGCTGGCCGATCCAGTCGTATGCACACGATGGGAAAAAGTACGGAAGTATTTTTTTCTGCGGGAATCAACGTATGATATGACCACTAACTGCAACATCCGCTGTGATGGGTGCTACTATTACGAGGGGCAAAAGCAGTTTGTAGTAAACAATAATAAGCCGGAAGATTGGCAGAAGTTAATGCGTAACGAGAAAAAAAGGGGCATCACCTATGTTGTGCTGGCTGGCGCCGAGCCATCTCTGGTTCCTGAGATATTGGAGACCTGTTATAGGGAAATTCCACTCGGGTGTATTGCCACAAACGGATTGAAAAGCATTTCCAGATCAATCGGCTATAAAATTCATATCTCCGTTTGGGGGAATGATGAAACGAGTTTACGCGTCAGAAAGGCCAAGAATCTCTTATTGAAACAAATCGATAATTATCGCCATGATCCCAGGGCCGTTTTTGTTTATACTTTTACGAAAAGCAATATTGAAGAAGTCTATGAAGTCATGGATATGATCGCCAGTGAGGGCAGTAAGGTGACCTTTAACATTTTTTCGTCACCTGTCGGCTATATCGGCAAGCTTCGCCATAATCAAATGTCACTTGGCCGGACGCGTGAAGTCATCTTGGATTTAATGTCCCGATATCCCTCGAGCATTCTCTTTTCCAATTATAATGTCGTTGCCCATACAAACGAGTACGGACTGCATCATCTTTTCAGTTGTCCATATCCGAGAATGAACCCTTCGATGGACATTGGCCTTGGACGGTCATTTAGACAATATCACGCGGATCTCTCATGGGAAAGGAGCATAGCCTGCTGTGTTCCCGATACGGATTGTGATGACTGCCGGCATTATGCTGCAGGGAGCGCCATTGTAACCGCACGTCTGTATCGACATGTGACGGATCCAGACACCTTCAGATCGTGGCTCGATTATGTTGATACTTACCTTGCTGTCTGGGTAAATGGTTATGAAAAAGGCAACAGTCTTTGCCATGAATTGGTCATGCCTCCGCTTCAATATGAATGATAAAATAAAATATTGATAATCCATTGCTCAATGCTCGACAATTCCTGTATGTGCAGGTTAGAGAAGGGTTTATGAATACAGTCAGTTCTTTATTGGACAGTGCCTGGCATGAACGATACAAGAGAATTTCTAGTCTTAATATTCGCAGCTCCATCTACGATGTTACTAATCAATGCAATCTGCGCTGCAAAGGCTGTTTCTTTTTTTCCTCAAACGAACATCTAGCAGCCTCTGATGAAATGGATGTACAGAAATGGATCGATTTTGTTCGGAAGGAAAAGGACAGGGGTGTAAATCTTGCCATATTAATTGGCGGGGAACCAACTCTTTATCTCGAAAGGATTGAGGCATTCTATTCTCAGATACCCACATATTGCGCCACTAACGGGCTGATCAAGATTCCCCGTGACCGTTTCCCCCATATGATGATAGGTATTTCTCTTTGGGGGGATGAGGAAGATGAAAAAATATTAAGGGGGGAAAATATCTTCGCCATCTCAAGCAAAAATTATGAAGGTGATCCATACACCTATTATCTCTATACTATCACTCCTAAACAGGTAGGAAGGATTGAGCCGGTGATCAGGAAGATCTCCGACGCAGGATTGAAAGTTCATCTGCAGCTGCTGACAAACGATGAAAACGTTGCAGGATATTCATGGACGGAAGATAAGTTGAGAAATGTCCGTGTAGAGATGGATGATATGCTTGATACTTATCCGCAGACGGTTATTTCCTGCAAGTACTATCATGAAATTATCACTACAGGACGGTTAATGGGCCGGCCATTCGGCTGGAGCGAATGCCCATCAGTGACGGAACCATTGGATGATCGGAGTCCTAAGCCTAAAAGACTTATCCGATTTATTCGCTGGGCTTCGGATCTTCAAACCATGCACCGATGTTGCACATCTGCAACCAGAGATTGTTCAACTTGTAAAGATGGGGCAGCTCATATGAGCTGGGTAATGGTCAACAAAAGAGATCATCTGACCTCAGCAAAAGACCTTCAGAACTGGATAGAGGTCTTTGAGATGTTTGCCAAACTCTATCGGTTCATTCCATGGTAGCAGTGTTGATATTCCACAGATACAAAATTGAGAAAGAGTATGAGCAGACAGCAGCCAGTGATCTTGGGTTACGATATAGTTTCGCCTCTCGGTGTCGATATGGAAACCCAGTGGGCGCTTGCCTCAAAAGGGGCAAGCGGCATAGGTGCCCTGACCCGCTTTCCCCTGCGGGATGACTTTCCGGTACGAATAGCTGGACAAGTAGAAGATGTCTGCATAGAAACCTATCCATTTCTGGCATCGAGAGATATGGCGTTGTGGTCCTCGCCTATCTTCAGGTATGCCATATTGGTCGTAAAGCGCGCCCTGACAAAAAGCGGGATTGAAATTACTCAAAAGCTGTCACCGAGGGTAGGTATAACATTTAGCTCCGCGGTCGGCGGCCTGGATGCCGTGATTCACGCTGACAGGCATTGGGTTGCCAGTGGAAAGCTGCCTCCTCCCTATACCAATGCAAATTCCTGTATCAGCATGGTTGGGGGTAAGGTCTCCATCATGACGGGGGCAACAGGCCCTATCACATCGACAATAACAGCTTGTGCCACAGGGGTCACTTCCATGATCATCGGTGCTATGTTCATAGAAACGGGGGTGGCAGATGTGGTCATTTGCGGCGCTGTTGATTTTCCTCTCGTTGAACCCATTCTCGGGGGCTTTGCCACCATGAATGGCTCATACCGGCAAAAGAATGGGCAGGCCGAAGACCCTCCAGAGAAGGCAAGCCGCCCATTTTCCATAAACCGGCGTGGCTTTGTGGTATCAGAAGGCGCTGGCTGTGTTATTTTGGCAAGTAAAATCTTTGCGAAAGCCTATGGCCTGAAACCCAGGATTGAAATGGCTGGATGGGCCATGACGTCTGATGCTCATCATTTTGTCGCTCCAAACCTCGATACGGTCAAACGTTGTATTGCCCAGAGCATCGCCAATGCGGATCTGCAGCCAGGGGATATCGATGCGGTCAATGCCCACGCAACATCAACAAAGATCGGTGACAAAATTGAAGGAGACGCTTTAAGGGATATATTCAGGCACCACATCCCACCGATATCCGCGAACAAGTCTCAACTGGGCCATGCAATGGGAGCATCCAGCGCCATCGAGATTATTCTCGCCATGGAGGGCATGATCCGTGGCTCGCTGCTACCTACAATAAATTATACTGCCGATCCGGATATTGCGATGGACTTTGTAGCAGAAGGGACAAGATCGTTGGATCAGGAATGCGTCCTAAAAAACGCGTTTGGATTCGGTGGCTGCAACGCTTGCATTGTACTTCGCAAGATTCTGTGAATTAACGATATGAAAGCTCCGAAAAACAGAAAAGTATTTGTGGTCGGTTATGGTGCTGCGACGCCGTTGGGGAAAACCTTTTCCTTGACATGGGATAGGGCAGTCAGGGGCGAGGCGGGGTTCCGCAAAATTACCCGCTGCAAGGTTGAATCTCTGTGTAATATTGTGGGTGAGATACCAGATTGGAATCCCAGGGCTTTCGATTTTCTTGATGAAAAAGAGGTTTATAACTGGGATGCCTCCTTTGTCATTCTCACAATGGCGATTGTCAAAGAAGCTTTAGAAAATTCTGGACTCAAAATTGATGAATACACGGGACCAAAAACAGCCTGTCTGATTGGTTCTGCTATCAATGGAACTGACGCCTTCCGTGCGGCCATGACTAATCTGCAGGATGGTGGGCCTCTGAAAATCAGCCCCTATTTATTGCCCAATCTCTGCGCTAACATACCGTCGGGCAAGGCAGGTATGCTGTTGGGATTTACGGGGCCAATTTTCTCTCCCCAGGGGGCGTGTGCTTCAGGGAATTATGCTATCGGTATTGGTTCGCGGATGATCCGTGACGGCGATTGCGACTTTGTCCTGGCAGGCGGTGTGGATATGTCCATTATTCCGGAAATAGTTTACGGCTTCGCCAATATGAACGCCACCATCAAAGTTGGCCCCTCCGACCGGGCATATGATGACCCTTCACAGGCTTCCCGGCCATTCAGTATTGACAGGAAGGGGTTTGTTTTTTCTGAAGGCGGGGGTATTATAGTTCTGGCTACGGAATCGGCCCTTGCCGCCCACAACCTTGAGCCAAAAGCGGAAGTCATGGGTGTAGGATGGACATCCGACGCTCACCATTTTACGCGCCCAAAGAAAGATACAATCATCCGGGCAATTCTGGAAACCATTGATGATGCCGGATTAACAACCAATGACGTACAGTATGTCAACGCGCACGGGACATCAACACCCAAGGGTGATAGCATGGAAGTGGAATGTCTGCGCTCAGTCTTCGGAGACAGACTGAGAAATATCCCTATATCTTCGAACAAATCGCAGATTGGCCATACTCTTGGTGGTACTGCTGCTATTGAAGCTGCCCTGACCATTGAAGGGATGCGTAAGGGGATAATTCTTCCCACGATCAATTACATCCACGATCCTGAATTTGACGGCCTGGATTTTGTGCCCCATGAGAGCCGCAGGATTCATCACGAAATAGCCCTTTCCAACGCTTTCGGTTTCGGGGGCACAAACTGTTGTATCTTATTTAGAGGAGTATAGCATGAGACCAAAGCCATTTGTCCCGGAAATTTTAAAAAATAGTTCCTGCTACGTCCGGGATCTCAGGACCGGTTTCTGCTGGCACCGATGTATGAGTAGGACGCTATATGCCGATACAGATCGGTCTGCGGTGGTTCATCACGCCAATTATTTGCGCTATTTTGAGTTAGGCCGCGCGTCGCTCATGCGGGATGCAGCTTATCCCTATAAGGAAATAGAAGAGACAGGCTTTATCTACCCCATCATCAAGTTGGGCATACACTTCTATGAACCTCTTCATTATGATGATCCTATGTGGATTCATACCCGTCCGGCGGAATTGGAGAGAGTGAAATTGCGGTTCGATTATCTAATAACCCATGTTGAAACTGGTGCTATCATCTGTAAAGGATTTACGAAGCATTGCGCCCTGAACGGCATGGGAAGGCCCGTAGGGGTGGATTCCAGAACTGTTCATCTTTGGAAAGTCTTTCCTGGATGCTGGAACACAAAAGAATAATATATAGGCCATACGGCCTTTGAACGAGAATTTTTTAATTAGAGTATCAGATGACGCGTGAAGAAATAATAAATAAAATTCTTATTTTTTTCCGAAAGGAATTTGAGATTGAAAATCCCGGGATGGATGATGATCTGAGGGAGATATATGATTTTGACAGCATAGACGCAATTGAACTGCTCATCGAGATTGAAAACTGGCTTGGCACCGAACTGACTCATGAAGAGAAAAAAAAGGCCATGGAAATTCGGACAATAAATCATATCTGCCATTATATAGAAGATCTTATCGGGGTAAGGTCAGCCTTCGCGCGGTGAAATGAGGAGAATCCGACCTCGTGAATTGTCCAGTTTTGTGTCAGGTAAAAAAAGTCTTTTGCTCGGTTTAGGAAACAGAACTTAGAGGATTGGCATGAATATGGAAAGAAGAGTTGTTATAACCGCATGTTCCGCCATCACTCCCATTGGCCGCACCAAAAAGGATATCCTCAATAGTCTGTCTCATGGAATCTCCGGGGTGAAAGTTATGCGGGAGGATGATATACTGGCACCCCATATCCATTGTAAGGTCTTTGGGACTGTCGACTATCCCATCGCCTATGACTTCAAACGGCTATACCGTAAAACCATGGGACCTGTTGCCTTTTATGCATGCCAGGTCTCGAAGGAGGTGCTGGAGGCTTCTGGTTTGGATGAGGCTTTTATTAAATCCGGAAGGCTTGGTGTCGCTTTCGGTTCAACTCATGGCAGCCCGACCGTCCAAAGGGAAATATACAAGGTTTTTTTCAGTCAATCCGGAAGCGGATTTTCTTCCATCGGTGCCGTCGATTACCTGAAATCAATGGTTCACACGACAGCCGTCAATATTACCAAAATGTTCGGTATCACGGGCCGTGTGATATCATCTTGCACGGCATGTACAACAGGCAGTCAATCCATTGGATATGGCTATGAAATGATCAAATACGGTCTGCAGGATGCTATGATCTGTGGTGCTGCGGACGAATACGATACTACGACGGTTGCCGTATTTGATAACCTGCTTGCGTGCTCGACGGCCTTCAATAATACACCTAATCTGACCCCGCGTCCCTTCGATGCAAAACGAGATGGTCTGGTCGTTGGAGAGGGAGCGGGGGCTGTCTTATTAGAAGAGTATGGACATGCCCTGAAAAGGGGCGTACCTATTCTAGCTGAGGTTATCGGTTTTTCGTGCAACAACAACGGTGGCGATCTGATCCTACCAAATCTGGGCGGTATAACGGAAACGATCCGTATCGGTTTGAAGGATGCAAACATCCATCCAGATGACGTGGATTTCATTAGCGCCCACGCAACGGGAACAAAGATGGGTGATATCATTGAAGCTCAGGCAATCCATTCGATATACGGAAACCGGGCCGGTGTTGTCGGATTGAAGAGTTATATGGGTCATACCATGGGGTCATGCGGGGCTATTGAGACGATAATTGCCGTTCATCTGATGGCGGAAGGCATCATGGTGCCTACCCTGAACCTCGAAGAGATCGATGAAAGATGCGCCATGATCAATCACGTTGTCGCACTCAGAGAACAACCCATAAGGATTGTCGCCATCCAGAATTTTGCTTTCGGGGGAGTCAATACCAACCTCTTTATAAAGAAATGGGAAAACTGTTGAGGACAGATGTAATGCTCACCCGATTGATCAAATCCGTTTGGAACCTTGCAGTTACCATTACCCTTTGGGCATACTACATCATGGGGTTCGTCCTGATTTTTTCTCCGTTTTACTTGTATGCTTTCTTTTTTTCTTCTCAACGTGAAGAGGCCTTTCAAAGGTTGAACTGGCGGCTCCTGCAGTCTTTTTTTTCTTTTATGAGAACCATTATTCCCAGAACAAAATGGCGGATATCGGATGAGGTATCCTCGATACGCTCTTCCATCATCATCGCTAACCACCTCTCCTTTCTAGATCCGATTCTCTTTGTATCCATTTTTGAAAAACAAAAGACCATCGTCAAACAGGATTATTCCGGTGTTCCTGTGTTCGGCTGGATATTGAGGACATCGGGCTATATGTTTTCCAAAGCGGATAACCTTTTTACGGAAGACACGTTGATAAAGATTAAAAATATGAAGAGCTACCTTTCTAATGGCGGGAATCTTTTCATCTTCCCTGAGGGGACAAGAAGCCGGGATGGCCGTATCGGCCCTTTTGGCAAAGGGGCGTTCAGAATCGCAAAACTCTGCCGGGCGCCCATCAGGGTCGTATCCATCCGAAATACAGACAAGCTCTATCCCCCCGATAGCTTGTTGTTTGATGCCTGTACTCGTAATGTCGTTGAGGTTGAGCTGGTAGGAAGCATGGGACCGGACTATGAAAGCGATACCTTTTCTCTTTCCGGTCTCATGATGGAAACGCATGCCTTGATAGAAAACAGGAAGACGAACTGATGAAAATTGTCCTCATCTCCATGCCGGATGTGGTGCCCATCATTATTCATGAAACGGCGGTTCATATGCCCAGCCATGGCATTGCCTGCATCGGCGGCAATATCGACGAAGGGCATGAGGTCTACCTGATTGATCTCATCCGGAAGCGGAACAATATCGTTGCCTATCTGACAAAAACCCTGAACAAAATCCGACCCGACCTCATCGGACTGTCGGCGATGACATGGCAGCATCAGACAAGCTTAGCCCTTATTAGGTTTATTAAAAGCATCCTTCCGAATGTAAAGGTCGCCATTGGGGGGTATCATGCAACGCTGATGAGTCGTGAAACGGCTGCTTCTCCTGAAGCGCAATCGGTGGACTTCATCATCAGAGGAGAAGGTGAGGAAACTTTCCGCCGCCTGGTGAATGCACTGACGGGTA
>JBEKJA010000077.1:0-9439 GCA_050011475.1 Syntrophales bacterium | reverse complement strand
CTTCGCCCCCTCGAAAAAATCAGCCAGCTTACATTATTCGCCGTCACTTCCGTCGGGTTTCTCGCGATTGTTGCCATCCCGGCCAGGATAGGCGAATTGGCCCGACCATTTCTCATTTCCAGGAAATCGAATATATCCATGAGCTCCGCTCTTAGTACCATTGTCATTGAACGGGTTTTCGACAGCTTTTCAATCCTCCTGATATTTGCGCTGACCTTCTTGTGGATGCCCTTTCCGGCATGGGTGGTACGCTCCGGGATATTTTTCCTGGGACTAACCCTGGCGTTGCTGGCGGTGGTCGCACTCTTTCTGCTGAAGAAAGATACGGCACTTCGATGGGCTGCCCCGCTGCTTGACCGTATACCGGAACATTATCAATCCCGCGTGACCCATTTCATAGACCAGTTCATCAGCGGATTTAAGACCATGTCCAATCCATGGCGGCTATTCGGACTTTTCGTATTCTCAATTTTCATCTGGTTGACAAACAGTGTTACCATCTATTTGATGTTCGGGGCTTTTGGATTAAAGCTTTCGTACCTGGCAGCATTAGTAACGCTCGTTATCCTTCTGATCGGCATCGCCATTCCAGCGGCGCCCGGCTTCATAGGCAACTGGCATTTCGCTTGCGTGCTGGCTCTTGGCCTATTTGCAGTGGGTAAGGCGGAAGCCTTGACCTATGCCATCGTTTATCACTTCCTATCCATAGCCCTGGTCGTCATTCTTGGTTTGGCGTTTCTGCCCCTCAATCGTTTTTCCATGTCCGATCTCAGGAAGGCCCTGCCAGCGTCCAAATAGCGGGGTCATTGCAATATTGCCGCGCTTTGCTCCTAAGAAACTTCGCATCTGACATGTTCTGCAAGATTAAATCCCCCCAGACCCCCTTTTCCAAGGGGGGGGGGGGGGTAAAATAGTACTTGTTATTTCCCCCTTTCATGAAGGGGATACAGGGGGATTTAAGCGGGTCAGTTAATCGTGATGACTATCGTTTCAATGGTTCTCGGAGCCGTTTTGTTCCTGTTGATCGCCCTTGGCGTCCAATCCGTAGGCCTTGATCTTTCGATGGAGGTTGCTTCGCTCCAGACCGATGGCTTCTGCTGTTTTAGAGATGTTGCCATCGAATTCACGCAGCTTCATTGCGATATACTGCTTTTCAAATTCCGCTTTTGCCCCCCGGAATGTATCAGATATCAGCCAGGTTGAATCATCGCCCCGGCTTTCACCCGCCTGACGCAGGAATGGAGGAATATCCGATACCTTGATGATATCAGAAGCGGTCATAATCACGAGCCGCTCAAGAACGTTTTTCAGTTCCCGAACGTTGCCGGGCCAGTCATATAACATCAGAATCTCCATGGCGTCATCATGGATACTCTTGGGATCGACTCCTTCCTTCAGGGATAATTCCTGAATAAAACGACTGGCAAGCAGCGGAATATCAGCCTTACGCTCCCGAAGCGGCGGTACGCGAAGTGGAATGACATTTAAACGGTAGTACAGGTCCTGCCGGAAACGGCCCTCTTCCATTTCCATCTCCAGATCTTTATTCGTAGCTGCCAGAACCCGGACATCCGTCGCAATCAACCTGCTACCTCCAACCCGCTCAAATTTCTTTTCCTGCAGGATCCTGAGGATTTTTGCCTGGGCCTTCTGACTCATATCGGCAACTTCATCAAGGAAAAGCGTCCCCTCATGGGCGAGATCGAACTTGCCGCGCTTTTTCTCCGTTGCACCTGTGAACGAGCCCTTCTCATGGCCGAACAACTCACTCTCGATGAGCTCTTCCGGAATGGCCGCGCAATTGACTTCCACAAAGGGCTTGCTGACTCGGCGGCTTTGCCGATGGATGGAGCGTGCCACAAGCTCTTTTCCGGTGCCGTTCTCCCCCATGATAAGGATCCAAGCATTCGTGGGAGCGACGATGCCGATTATTTCCTTCAAATCGGCAATCGGGGGACTATTCCCCGTCAGCTCATAATCCTGCATAATTTTCTGGCGAAGCTGGCGATTCTCCTCTTCAAGCTGCACAATACTCAGAACATTGTTCACCGTTAGGACAACCTTCTCAAGAGACAGGGGCTTTTCAATAAAGTCGAAGGCCCCCAGCTTTGTCGCCTTTACCGCTGTTTCAATGGTGCCGTGCCCCGACATCATGACCACATGTGTTTGAGGATAGGATGTCCTGATTGCCTTAAGGGTTTCGATGCCGTCTATACCGGGAAGCCAAATGTCCAGAAGGACCAGGTCCGGCAATTCGTCCTCAATGACCTTTAATGCAGCTTCCCCGCTGGGTGCCGTCAGGACCTCGTATCCTTCATCGGTCAGGATGCCTTTGAGAGATTGGCAAATGCTTTGTTCATCATCTACGACAAGAATGGTCTTACGCATGATATCCTTTCATTACACCTCCGGTACGGGTAATTCCAGATCGATAATGGTGCCAGACGGTATGTTATCTCTGACGGATACGCGGCCTTGATGATCTGAAATGATCGAGCTGACGATGGACAGCCCCAGGCCGGTCCCTGACCGCTTTGTTGAAAAATATGGCTCGAACATTTTGATCTTGTAGCGGGTGGGAACACCGCTTCCATTATCCGCCACCTCAACATGGACTTTGTGTGAAGCCTGATCATGGTATGTCCTGATATTAATATGGCCGCTTTGGGGGGTTACTGCAAAAACGGCATTATCCAGCAGGTTTATCATAACCCGCTTAATCTGCCCTGCATCGAGATTCAGGTTTGGGACATTTTCCCCCGGCTGAAATTCAATGATTATGTCCTTATGGGTATCCTGGTAGAGCGCTACGGCATCCGCCAGAGGCACATTGATATCCTGCAGAGACAGATGCGTTACAGGCATTCGCGCATAGCGGGAAAATTCATTGACCAGGGTTTTCAAGACTTCAACCTGATCCACTATGGTTTTTGTACATTCCTCAAATACCTCTCCATCCTCACCGATCATCCCCCCATATTTCTTCTGAAGCCGCTGGGCGGAAAGCTGGATTGGAGTCAGGGGGTTTTTGATCTCATGGGCCATCCGCCTAGCGACTTCACGCCAGGCTGCGGCTCTTTCCGCCTTCTGAAGCTGGGTGATATCCTCAAAAACAACCACCATTCCCATATCCTGGCCTTCTTCATCTCGTATCACGGTCGATGTCAGCAGAACCGTGACGACCCGGTCTTTAATGGTCAATTCAATCTGCCTGGCCATCATGTCCTCCCCGGTTTCGGCCAGTTCCTTGAGGAATTCATTTACGAGGACCATATGCTCTTGAGACAGCAAATCACCATACCGCTTCTGAAGCACTTTATCGGCCTGGATACTCAGCATCCGCTCGGCAGCGCGATTAATGATGGTGAGCTGGTGATCCCGATCTATGGAGATGACTCCAGCCGATACGTCCCGCAGAACGGTCTCCATATACTTGCGGCGGCTTTCCAGGTCTATATTGGCTTCCGCCAGCTTTTCATTGCTTTTTTTGAGATCCTTCGTCATCAGGTTGAAAGACTTCGCCAGGACACCGATCTCATCATCTGCCGCAACATTGATCTGGTGGTTGAGATCACCGGCAGCAATGCGATTGGTCGCTTCGGCGAGATCCTGGATAGGATCTGTAATACCCTTGGCAAGGTACAATCCGAACCACGTAGCGGAAAATATGATTAAAAGGGCCACAATAGACAAGGTCACGATATAGCTGATCTTAATCGGGATCTTCAAAAGCTTCATCTGGCCATACTGTTCCGAAGCTTTCGAAATGATTCCCAATTTATCGACCATACTCTTCGGAATATAGTAGGACACAGCAACGAATCCAATAACCTCCTGCGGGACAAGAAATGAGAATACAGGTGAAACTCCGCAGACAATTTCACCTGTCGGGGAAGAGACTATGGTGGATACCTCATGCCCGGCAAAAACCTCCTCCAGATTCTTGGGAGATAACGTAATCGAGTCTACTTCCGGGTGGTCAGGGTCTTTCAGGATCAAACTCTCCCGCTGGCTGCCGAAAGCCACCTCGAGCAGACCCAGTTTATAGAGCTTTTGCCGCTGCTCGATAAACGTCTTCAGATAGCTTTCCCTTTCCTGGTCATATAACCGGTTTTTTGTAATGTCGGAGCTGATGTCACGCGCATACCCTTTTGCACGTTCAGACGTTTGTTCGTAGTAAAGCTGGGCAACTTCCACAGTGGTTCTCAAAGCATCGCTGAGACGCAAATTAAACCAGTTCTCGATGCTGTATGACAAAAAATTGACGGAAAAGATGAACAGGATTACCGTTGGAATCAATGAAAGTCCGACAAAAGCCACGACAAGCTTGGACCGCAGCTTCGATCCCACCACACCGCTCCTTCGCTCGAAGACAAGTTTTACGACATTTCGCACGATCAGGAATATAAGAAGGATGATCAGGATAATGTTGACATTGATGAGCCCGAAAATAAGAATATTGTTTGAAAACGGCTGGATGATTTCACGTCGGGATAGTTGGCTCTCCAGGAAAGTCAGGCCAATGATAACCAGCACGGTCAAAAGGATAGCAATCTTCTCGCGCCTGCGTTTCCGGATTTCCTTATTATCTAAATTGCTGGTATTGAGATCCTGTTTCAATGGTTTCACCTTGAGGGCGCAAATCAGCAGGTCATTCGTTTCATGTACCGCTACGCTTCATGATAACGGTCCGGCCTTGTACGATGAATGGCTGGTGATACCAATCCGTTTCAAAATCCCACAAGGAAACAAAGAACATCAATTTCTCCATGTGAAGCGGGAGGCGTATCTCATCGAGTTTTGCTTTCACATCAACATAATAGGAAACACCCTGGGATAGATTATTCATATATGCCAATTGAACGGCATCCAATTCAGCCATGGCCTGTTTTGCACTTTCCATATCGGTAAAATCCGCGGATTTTTTTGCACCCGTCGATGAAAAATGGAATATCTTCTTCACCTCGTCATACTTCAATGAATGCTTGATACGAATCTGTGCCAGACGTTTGTCAAGCCAACCGGGTTTCTGCTGGTAAAAGTCGATCATGAAGATAACCGTCATCGGCACTCCGGTCATAATCGCCGACTCCATATCTTTGGTAACCCAGTTTGAAATGCGCACATATGCCAGGACTTCATTGCCATCGCTGGTCACAAGCACATCATGCATCCTTGCATCCTTGCCGTACGAAACCAAAGGCACGATGAGGCATGCTGCCACCAAAAGGATGACAACAAGCCACATAAACTTCCGAATGTTAATATTACGAATGGGAGACGGGTTGATCTTCAACTTTCAATTCCTTTGTCATCAAGCGATATTATAAGGGTTTTTTCGGTGGCCATACTAAAGAACTGACCGTGAAAATGCAAGACCTATTTAAATGGAGGTGGGGGTCATTGCGAATAACTGACCCCGCTTAAATCCCCTTGTATCCCCCCTTTATGAAGGGGGAGAGTGGGGGAACCTTTATTCAAGGGGGGAACAAGAAGAACTATTGTGAAAGGGGAATTGCAAATGGGATGCTTATACCCCCTCTAAAAAAAGGGGGGGCTGGGGGGTTTTATCTTGAATACTACAGAGCCATGATGGTATCAAGTATATGGAAGGCGGGAATCTTCAGTTTTTCTTTGACTTCATCCTTCGGAAACTGCTGCACGATTTTATAATTATCCTCGTGTGACAGCACTTCCTTCAGGAGGAGATTATTCAGGCGATGCCCTGACCGATCCGCCACAAAATGGCCGATGATCGGCATCCCCAGAAGGGAAAGATCTCCAATGGCATCAAGAATTTTGTGCTTTACGAATTCATTCGGGCACCGCAAACCTTCTTTGTTGATGATTCGGTGGTCATCAAGGACAACTGCATTCTTCAATGAACCGCCCAATGCCAAACCACGGGCCTGGAGATATTCCACATCCTTCAGGAAACCGAACGTCCTGGCAGCACAGATCTCACGCTCATAGACCTCATCGGAAAAGGTCATATCGAATGTCTGTTCACCAATGGAAGGATGGTTAAAAGAAATCTTGTAAGTGATCCGAAATCCGGGACAGGGCAGGAGCGATGCCGTCCCGTAGCCATCCGTCACCGAAATCGGCTTCGTAACCACAAGAATTTTCTTGCACTTCCCCTGGGTCTTTGTCCCGACTTCTTTAAGGAGTTGGACAAACGGCAGGGCGCTGCCATCCATGATTGGAATTTCCGGCGCATCGACCTCAACAATAGCGTTATCGACCCCCATCCCACTCAAGGCCGATAATAGATGCTCCACAGTGGATATGGCCGTACCATTCAGCCCGATGGTTGTGGCAAGCGTCGTATCGGAAACATTATTCAGATTTGCCTTTACTCTTATATCACCCGGAAGATCCGATCTCCTGAAGATAATTCCTTCAGCGACATCTGCAGGTCTAATGACCATGTTTACTTTACGGCCAGTGTGTAAACCAACATTGCGGCAGGATATATCCCTATTTATAGTCCTTTGAAGATACATAGCTACCCAATTCCTGTTCATGACAGTTGCTAATGGAAATCATCTAGCAATATCCATACCATAACGTAATGATTGCCATATAATTAGTCAATCGATTCAAACTTTGCATTTTCGTCAGGTTAGACAGGATGGGCGAAACTGCGATGGTTTACTGGCAGGCAATCGTGTGGAAAAAAAGACACAGAAATCCGTAATTACCGTCTTTTTAAAGCGCCAATGGTATTGTACCGCTCTTGTTCGCTATAGATACACCCGCAGTATGGCTGCCTGTATAACCCCATTTCCCTGGATGCGGAAACGCCCTCTTGCCATCCTGCACGAAAATCATCATATAAAAACGATATGTTATGCTCTCTTCCCAATTGTTCTCCGACGGTTCGGATCAGGTCATGCTTCTGATATTTACTGTATAGCAAGGTACTGGAAAAGGCATTAAATCCTTCATCGGCGGCCAAACGGGCCGTTCTGGACAGACGCATATGGTAACAGATACGGCAGCGATCCTTCTCATGATAAACGACCGCTCTGAGATATGTTTCCATCTCATAGGGTTCATGCCAGATAACCTTCAGACCGGCTTGTTCGGCGTAATCCCGCAAGGTCTCCGATCGCTTCCTGTATTCCATGAAGGGATGAATATTGGGATTAAAGAAGTATCCCGTAACATCCGCCTCCCGGCTACGAAGCACCCTGAGAGGACAGATCGTGCAGGGCGCACAACAGATGTGAAGTAAGAGCCTCATACCTGAAAGAGGTCACCGCCCTGACTGCCGGCATTCGGCCATCTCAGACCGAAATGGTCGTAAGCACTCTTCGTTGCCACCCGTCCTCTTGACGTCCTTTGAAGATAGCCCTCCTGGATCAGGTACGGTTCATAGACATCCTCAATCGTTGACCTTTCCTCACCAATGGCAGCGGCAAGGCTGTCAATACCGACCGGCCCTCCCGAAAATTTCTGGATTAAAGTCAACAGGATCATACGATCCATCTGATCAAATCCTTTTTCATCCACTTCAAAGAGGGCCAGGGCTTCCCTGGCGACTTGCTCCGTAATAATCCCGTCCGCTTTAATCTGGGCATAATCACGAACCCTTCGAAGCAGGCGATTGGCAATTCTTGGCGTACCCCTCGACCGCCCGGCCATTTCGGACGCCCCTCCATTATCAACTTCGACGGAAAGTATCCGTGCGGAGCGCTTGATGATAACGGAGAGCTCCTCCGGGGAATAAAATTCGAGGCGGAAACTCATTCCAAAGCGATCCCTCAATGGCGAGGTAAGCAGGCCGGCCCTGGTCGTCGCCCCAACGAGTGTAAATTTTGGGATTTCGAGCTTCATAGACCTGGCCGAGGGGCCCTGACCAATCAGGATATCGATATGATAATCTTCCATGGCTGGGTAAAGAATCTCCTCGACAACATGGGAAAGCCGATGAATTTCATCAATGAACAGTACATCCTGATCATGCAGATTGGTAAGGATCGCCGCAAGATCACCAGGCCGCTCAATAACCGGTCCGGAGGTTACCTTGATATCCGTACCCAGTTCCCTTGCCATGATATAAGCCAGGGTCGTTTTCCCTAACCCGGGGGGACCGTAAAGAAGCACATGATCAAGCGCTTCACGGCGCTGCTTGGCCGCTTCAATAAATATCGAGAGATTGGATTTAATCTTTACCTGACCGATGTATTCCGCAAGATTCAGCGGGCGAAGGGACTGCTCAAAGTTTTGCTCTTCATCCTGAATAGCCGGATATATGAGTGGGTTCTTTGATGGTGTCATGAATTTACCCGGATAAAATTTTAAGGCTGTTTTTCAGAAGGATATCTAGGGGGACAGCCCCGCCCTGATCCTTAATAACCCGATCCAGTACATCAGAGGCAATCTGCTTCTTGTAGCCCAGGTTTACCAGCGCAGATAAAGCGTCCTCCCGGACGGGATCGAATTCCGCTGCATGGCGATCCCTCCCAGTCAGCGATATTGGAATATCCAGTGCCAAGACCTTCTCCTTCAACTCAAGCAGTATCCGCTCCGCCATTTTCCGGCCAACGCCCGGCACACGGATCAGACGATTAAGGTTCCCCTCGGAGATGGCCCGAACCAGATCTTCCCCGCTGATGCCGGACAGGATATTCATGGTCAGCCTGGGACCGATTCCAGACACGGATATCATGAGCTGGAAAATCTCCCTGTCACCCATCGTGTTGAAGCCATATAGATGAATGGCATCCTGCTTGACCTGGGTATATATCTGCAGGGTGACGGGCTGTCCAATTTCCGGCAGCTCATAGAATGTTGTCAGGGGAACGAAGACACGGTACCCGATACCTTGCGTCTCAATAACCACATGGCTGGCAGATTTGAAAATCAATGTGCCGGAGATGCGTGCAATCATTTTTCCCCTATACCGTCACACCTTTCATGGCGTGGGCGTGGCAGATGGCCACTGCCAGAGCATCGGCTGCATCCTCGGGTGGCAGCTCCGGCAGCTTCAGGATCGCCTGGACCATTTTCTGGACCTGGCCTTTATCCGCTCGCCCATACCCCACGACGGCCTTTTTGACCTCCATAGGTGTATATTCTACTACAGGAATATGGTTGTGAGAACCCGTGAGAATCGCAACGCCCCGGACATGCCCCTGGCGAATCAGGCTTCGGGCGTTTTTCCCGTAAAAAATATCCTCAATGGCTATAAAGTCAGGAGCCGTATCAACGATAGCGCTCATCAAGCCATTATAGACTAAATTAAGGCATTCAGAAAAAGTCATTCCCCGTTTGATTCGGATTTCGCCATACCGGATGTAAGCCAGACCGCTGCGGCTTTTCTCCACAACTCCAAAGCCTGTTACATGGCTGCCCGGATCCACGCCAAGGATCTTCAAATACCCCCCCCGCGTCACTGGCTCAGCTTCTCCATGATATCGTCAGCGATGTC
>JBEKJA010000076.1:0-10304 GCA_050011475.1 Syntrophales bacterium | reverse complement strand
GAGCTTGCGTCCTTTCTCGAACCCCGGCGCTCCATCTTCCACAACAATCAATGACACGCCAGCGTAAACCGGAGATGCTTTCACATCTGTTTTGACGGCAACAATGACGAGATCGCAGTTGATGCCGTTGGAGATGAATGTCTTCTGGCCATTGATGATATAGGAATCTCCATCCTTTACGGCTGTTGTACGGATGCCTGCCAGGTCCGAACCTGTATAGGGCTCCGTCATTGCTATCGCAGTAATCATATCCCCGGTTACACACCCGGGAAGCCATTGCTTTTTCTGCTCATCATTTCCATAAGCATACAGGTAAGGAACGATGATATCGGAATGAAGAAACGTGACAAACCCGGAGCAATGGGTCGGCGCTTGCTCCTCCAGGGCAATAACGGAGTAAAGAAAATCCGCGCCAGCTCCGCCGTATTCTTCGGGCAGCCAGGGACAGAGAAATCCCTGCTGCCCGAATTTCCGCCATAGCTCCTTCGGGACAATTCCCTCCTTCTCCCAGTGATCAACTTGCGGTGTCACTTCCTTTTCATAGAAACGACGGATGGATTCGCGGAATATCTTGTGCTCTTCCGTGTAATAACGATCCAGAACCGACATGTTCTCCTCCCATTGGCGGCCTACTTCCTTGATTTCTTCCCGCTGGGTCATCACGGCCTGGTGAGATGCCTCCCATTCCACCGCTTCCTTGAGGCTTTTCTCAAAGGACCAGTCGAGCGCCGACTTGATCAATGAAGTGGAAGCAACCGATTTTGCAGCCAGGTTGTTTGCCAGCAGCGTTACCTCACTGTCAAGATCTTCCAGTGGTACGGATTTGTAGATCAGCCCCATGGCTGCGGCAGTCCTGCCGTCTATCACCGGTCCGAGCATCGCGATTTCCCGCGCTTTAACCAGGCCGACAAGTCGGGGAAGGAAATAGGTCGTCCCCGCATCGGGAACGATTCCAATATTGACGAAATTTACCGATATTCTTGCATCGTGTGCCGCAATTACAAAATCGCTGGCTAATGCGAGTCCGGCGCCTCCTCCGAAGGCAATCCCTTTAACCTTGGCTACGACCGGCTGTTTAATTTCCCGGACTGTCCTGATCATGCGGCCAACTTCGTTCATACCGTCCAGCCAGACCGGGGCGGGCAGTTCATCCTTAAAGAGGTTCATGTCCGCACCGGAGGAGAAGTCTTTTCCCGACCCCTCCAGTACAACGACCCGGATATCCGGTTTGCCTGAAATGATCATGAGCTTCGCAGCCAGTTCCTGCACCAGCGGCACATCCCATCCATTCTTGATCTCCGGCCTATCAAGGATAACCCGGCAGATCCTCCCCTCTTCAACAATCCGAATATATTCACGCGTCATTTCAACCTCCTGTGCCAGGGACTTCCCTGATTCTATTATGCATGGTCATATGCCCATAAGGCGACTGATGATGTCCTTCATGATCTCCGTGGTCCCGCCGGCAATCGTCACCGCCCGTAAATCGGGGTAGAGTTTCGCCACTTCATATTCCGCCATGTATCCATAACCGCCCAATATCTGTGTTGCATCGTACACAACCCTGTTAACCATTTCCGATGCCGATGCTTTGAACATCGATATTTCCATGGTGACATCGACTCTCCGGGAGAACTGATTTGCACATTGGTATCCAAGAGCCCGGTTCAGCTCGATCGCCGTTGCCATATCCGCCAGTTTGTGCCGAATGACTTGGAACTTGCCTATAGGTTTGCCGAATGCAATGCGCTGCTTCGCATGATCGATGGTTTTATCGAGGATCCAGCCGGCAATTTCAACACAAAGGATACCGGCGATAAGCCGCTCAAGCTGGAAGTTGGTCATGATGGCGAAGAACCCCATTCCTTCCTGACCCAGCAGATGGTTTGCAGGCACTTCCACGTCTTCAAAAAAGATTTCGGCCGTCTCGGATATATGCCCGCCGATTTTTTCCAGCTTCCTGGCCGAAACACCGGGAGTGCCCTTCTCGATGACGATCAATGAGATGCCTTTGTAGGGAGGAGTCGCCTTCAAATCGGTCTTGACGGCTGTCACAAGCAGGTCGCCATAATAGCCGTTGGTGATGAATGTCTTCTGCCCATTGATGATGTATTGGTCTCCCTTTTTTTCCGCACGCGTGGCGATTCCCGCCACATCGGAGCCGGCCCCCGGTTCTGTTACGGCGATGGCACATACTTTCTCGCCTGCAATACAAGGGGTCAGCCACCGCAATTTCTGCTCGTGGTTTCCCAGGAGATTAATGTAAGTCGTACTCATATCATTGTGGGCCGTCACAGAAATGCCGAATCCCGGAGCGCCACACAGGGCAAGCTCCTGCGCCATCACGATGCGGAACAGCTCATCGGCTCCAACTCCGCCATAGGCTTGATCGTAACAGAATCCAAGGAAGCCCACCCTGCCCATTTCCCCCCAGATGGAGCGGGGAATCTCCCGCTTCATTTCCCACTCCGGTGCGAAGGGAGTTACCTTTTCCGCCAGAAAGCGGCTGACTTGCCTCCTGAATTGTTCATGCTCCCCGGTAAACAAATCGTAGTTCATGGCTTCTCCGTATCTCCTATACCTTTCTCGATCTTCCTTCCCAATAAGGGTCGCGAAGCTGGTGCTTGAGAACCTTACCGACAGCGCTTCGGGGAAGACTGTCTGCGAATTTTACATGTTTTGGCTTCTTGTAGCTTGCAATGTTCCGCCTACAATGTTCGACGACCATCTCTTCCGTGATTTCTTCCCCCGGCATCTTGACGACGATTGCCATGACCGCTTCACCCCAGGCATCGTCTGGAACTCCAATGACTGCAACTTCGATGATGCCTTTCATAAGAAGAATGGCTTCTTCAACTTCGCGGGGATAAATATTTTCACCGCCGGAAATGATCATGTCCTTTTTCCGGTCTGCAATGTATAGATACCCGTACTCATCGAAGTAGCCCATATCGCCCGTATAGTACCAGCCATTCCGGATCGCTTTGGCCGTCTCCTCCGGCATCTTGTGATAACCCTTCATGACGTTCCTGCCACGGCCGATGATCTCACCCACAACTCCCGCAGCACAGTCCTGCCCCTCCTTGTAAATAACTCTCACTTCAACGCCGATCACCGGGCGGCCGGCGGAAGCCAGCCGGCGGACCTTATGCTCCGGCCCTTCCACGACATGATCTTCCGGCAACAGCATGGTGAGCGTGGGGCTTGTTTCCGTCATTCCGAAAAACTGGATGAAGTCGCACCGGAAAGCTTTCATTGAGCGGATCAGCAGATCCACCGGCATGGGAGCAGTCGCATAGATGATCTTTCTCAGGGAACTGAGATCGTACTTGCCGAAGTCGGGATGATCAAGGATAAATCGGAAGATAACTGGCGTAAAGCCGATCGCGGTGATTTTTTCTTTCTCAATGGTGGAAAAGACGACGGACGGATCGAACGTATGGACAAACGTAACCTTCGCTCCGACAAGAACCAGATCGATCAGTACAAAAATGGCGATATGAAAAATGGGCAGCAGCCCCAAAACATTCCAATCCCTCGTCAGTTCCATTTCGATGACGGTGCTGTAGGCGTTTGCCATCATGTTGGCATGGGTCAGCATGACGCCCTTGGATCTTCCCGTCGTCCCGCTTGTATACAACTGGAGGAAGGCATCGTCTTCTTTGACTTCCACCATGGGCTCTTCCATGGAATATTTAGAGATGAGTTCGTCATAGTCGATCGAGTCATTATCCAGCTTGCCCTCTATTCCGATAAAACGGAATGATTTTTTCAAATCCGCCAGCATCGGCTCGTAAAGGTGAGCAAAACGCCGCGAGAACAGGACAACCTGGGCATCTGAATCTTCCAGCAGAAAAGCTAGCTCTTTGGGAGAAAGCCGCCAGTTCAGGTTGGTTGAGACAGCGCCGATCTTCGCAAGGGCGAATACGCTTTCCGCGTAGAAGTGGGAATTGTGGCAGACCAGCGCCACCCGCTCTCCCTTCCGCACGCCGAGCGCCAGCAATGCGTGGGCAAGGGCATTGACCCTCCGGTTGAATTGTTCATAGGTGAGGCGGATATTTTCAAAGACAATGGCCTCTTTGTCAGGATACCATTTTGCAGCGCGAACCAACAAATCGCCAATCAGCATCGGGCACCTCCCCCGTTCTTCATACATGTCTTCCGAAATGATGCTATTCTCATCGTTTTAAGTTTCCTGACCGGCTGCAATCTTCCGGATCCTTCCCACGACCTCTTCCGCTTCTGCAATAATGTCCGCTATAATTTCTTTAATACCCTTGACTTCATCGATCAGGGTAACGCCCTGCCCCACGCCAAACAGGCTTCCCTCTGTGTCGCCGCTCCTGTGGCAATCTATTTCACGGGCAGGACCGACCACGGCAAAGATATCAGCGATTGGCTTCCCTTCCTTTTCCATCTCTGCGACTTTTTCAGTCACCCCGTTCCGAATCACGCGAATGGGGCTATTGAAGGAACGGAGCAGGACTTTCGTATCGCCCTCTTTTGTGGCGGTCATCCAGTTCTGAAAATTCTCATGGAGGCGCGCTTCCCTGGAGGCAATGAAGCGTGTGCCCATGAGAACTCCTTCGGCACCGAGTGCAAGGGCGGCTATCAAGCCTCTGCCATCCACGATTCCTCCCGCGGCGATGACCGGAATGGAAAGCGAGCGCGCAGCATGGTTTGCCAGGGTCATGGTCGTAATTTCCTCCGGGCCGATGAAACCTCCTCCCTCAAAGCCAATGAGGATCACGGTATCCACCCCGAGGGCTTCCGCTTTCTTTGCATAGCGCACCTGGGGCACCTTATGGATGACGGGAATCTTCGCCTCCCGGATTCCGGGCAGAAAGGATTCGGGGGAACCGCCTGCCGTTTCGAATGCGCCGACCTTCTCTTCGATCCCTGTCTCAATGATTTCCCGAATTCGCTCCCCTGGATGAACAGAGGGGATAAGGGAGATGTTGAGCCCGATGGGTTTGTCTGTAAGATCTTTTGCCCGGCGGATCTCTTTCCTTAACATGCCGGCATCGGCAAAGGCGGCAGCCGGAATGAAACCCATACCGCCTGCCTCGGCTATCGCACCCACCATTTCCGCAGACGACAGGCGATGCATGGCGCCCATCAGGATCGGATACCGTATCTTTAAAAGTTCCGTAACACGCGTTTTAAACACAAAACCCTCTATGAACGTCAACTATCACTTTGCCCCCTCGTAGAGATCCTTATAGGCATCCTTCAGTTTATACTTGAGCACCTTGCCCACCGGGGAGCGCGGGAGATCCGGCACGAACATGATTTTTTTGGGCACCTTGAATCCAACCATCTTATCTTTGCACAGGGCGATGATTTCATCTTCCGTGATCGTCTCGCCAGGCTTTGGAAGGACGAAGGCCGTGATCGCCTCAGCCCAACGCTCGTGGGGCAGCCCGACAACATGAACTTCCTGAACCCGCGGATCGAGGTAGATCGCTTTCTCAACTTCAATGGATGCCACGTTCTCTCCACCGGTCTTGATCATGTCCTTTTTGCGATCGACAAAATATACAAAATTTTCTTCATCGACATAGCCGATATCCCCGCTATGGAACCAGCCGTACTCGAATACCTTCCTGTTGTCTTCGTCCGCCTTGTAATATCCTTTCATCGTCTGCGGGCTTCGGTACACAATCTCCCCGATTTCTCCGAATGGCAAAATCTTTCCGTTATCATCCATGATGGTCATTTCCACATTCATGGCGGAGTTTCCGAGCGATTTCATCTTCCAGAGCTGGTCTTCCGGCTTGAACGTAGTCGTGGAAGGAGACATTTCTGTTTGGCCGAAATTCAGACAGAGATTTGGACAGACCTTCTCTATCATCTCATGAAGGAGGTCCTCCGGCATGACGGCTGCGAAATAGGTGGCGAGCCTCAGCGACGAAATGTCATACTTGCCAAAATCGGGATGTGTAAGAAACAGGCGATACAGGGGCGACAGAAGAAGCATATGTGTGATCTTCTCCCGGTCAATGAGCTCCAGCATCTTTCCCATGTCCACCATCGCCATCAGGACCACCGACCCTCCGACCAGCAGAAGAAGCTGGCTTACGGTTAGCGCTCCCACGTGGAAAAGGGGCATGGCAAGAACGCTCTTATCGTGCTTGTTGAATGGAATGTCGACCAGGATACTATGGACGGCTACGAAAAGGTTCAGGTGGGTAAGCTGTGCCGCCCGTGGAAAACTGGTTGTCCCGCCCGTGTAAAGCAGCAGAAGGACATCTTCCTGGTCGATGAGCATTTCGACTTCATCCGGATCCCCTTCTTTGAGGAATGTGTTGAAGTCCTGAAATTCGGCGGAAGGCGGCCGAAAAGCAATAAAGTGTTTTACCTTCTCAAATCGGCCAAGCGCATCTTTCATGAGCGGATGGAGCATCCCGTCAAAGATGAACATCTCGCAGTCCGCATGATTTACGGCAAATATCAGCTCTTCCGGCTTGTACAGGGGATTGATCGGAACAAACGTCATGCCGGCTTTCGCCGTTCCATAGAAAGCTATGAAAAATTCCAGGGCATTGAGGGAAACAAACGCGATCTTTGTTCCCTTCACCAATCCTCTTTTGAGCAGGGCGCTGCCGAAACGGTTTGCTGATTCGTTCAGTTCGCTGTAAGTCACCCGCCGGTCGCCGTCGATCAGGGCTACCTTGTTCGGGTATCGTCGGGTGGTTCGTCGCAGGCAGTCGCCATAGGCGACTCTTCGCATCATGTTTTGTGCAATCCTGTCATCCATAATACCCTCCTTTCGCGAATACTGCGATTATGACAATTAGGCAACGCCGCGAAGCAATTCCGAAACGATGATGATTTTCTGGATCTGGGTTGTCCCGGCGCCGAACTCTATGCCCTTCATGTCGCGGTACATCCGCTCCACTGGGAATTCGCTGATGAAGCCATACCCCCCAAGTACCTGGACCGCTTTGTCCACGGCCCGTATACCCACCTGTGAACAGAAAAGTTTTGCATAGGATGCTTCCAGCCTGGTGCGTTTCCCCTGATCGGCCAGCGTCGCAGCCCAATACGCTACAAGACGGGCCGCCTGGATTTCCGTCGCCATTTCAGCCAGCATCTCCTGGATCATCTGGAACTGGATGATCGCACTGCCGAACTGGAAACGCTCACGCGCATATTTGAAGGCCACCTCGAATGCACCCTGGGCCACACCGATGGGGCAGATGGAATAGACAATCCGCTCCCGGTCCAGGCCATTCATCAGGACCCGGATGCCGGCGTTCTCGACACCGAGCACATTCTCCGCAGGCACTTCACAATTCTCGAAAATAAGCTCTCCTGTCGGCGATCCCCGCACACCCATTTTCTTCAGCGTTTTTCCGCTTGAAAATCCGGGGAATCTCCGCTCCACGATAAAAGCGGTGATGCCCTTCGGACCGGCTTCAGGGTTGGTCTTTGCATAGACCACCGCCACGTCGGCAATGGGTCCGTTGGTAATGAACATCTTTGTGCCGTTGAGGATATACTTGTCCCCCTGTCGCACAGCGCGGGTGCGCATGGATAACGCGTCGGAGCCCGCCTCCGGTTCGGTAATGGCAATGGCCCCGATCTTTCTGCCGGCGATCAGGTCGGGAAGATATTTTTTCCGCTGCGCTTCATTGCCGTTCCGGAAAAGATTCTCCGTGCAAAGAATGGCATGGGCCCCGAATGTATTCGCCGTGGATGCGCATCCCCGGGCCAGCTCCTCCATTGCGATTACGCACGAGAGAATCCCCTGCCCGCTTCCTCCGTGTTCGGGTGAAATGGAAATGCCGAAAAGGCCGAGGTCCGCCATGGCTTTGAAGTTCTCCGTGGGAAACTTGCCGTCTTCATCAACGTCCGCCGCCCGCGGAATGACTTGTCCGTCGACAAATTTTGCCAGCATATTTTTGAAAATCTTTTGATCTTCCGTCAATTCAAAATCCATTTTCTATCCTTTCTGTCGTTCCCGTGCCTTGAGCTCCTTGCGGAGAATCTTTCCCACGGATGACTTTGGCAGCTCCTGGACAAATTCATAAATCTTCGGAACCTTATAAGCGGCGAGGTGCTCCCGGCAGATGGCATCCAATTCTTCTTTTGTAACCGTTTCCCCCTGCTTCGCCACGATGAATGCCTTGACATTCTCACCGCGATATGGATCGGGGACACCGATGGCGCAGGCTTCCAGGACCTTGGGATGCTGGAAAAGAACCTCATCGATATCTCTTGGATAGATATTGTATCCACCGGCAATGATCATGTCCTTCTTGCGATCGACAATATAAAGGTAACCTTCTTCATCCATCCTACCTATATCGCCGGTATAGAACCAGCCGTTCCGGATGGATTTCTCCGTCTCCTCCGGCATATCGTAATAACCGCCGCACTGCTGGGGGCCTTTGAACAGAATCTCACCTTCCTGCCCGATGGGCATGTCCTGTTCGCCCATTTCAAGATCGACGATACGGATATCCGTGTTGGGCAGCGGCACACCGACACTTCCCGGCTTAAGCTTACCCCTCCAGGGTGTCATATGGGTGATGGAGGTCGATTCCGTCATGCCGTAGCCTTCCACAAAAGACGCACCCGTAGCCTTCTTCAGGGCTTCGATGGTTTCCATGGCTAGTGGTGCAGCTCCGGAAAAGAATCCCTTGATGAACGACAGGTCCGCCTTCTTGAATTCAGGCATGGCTATGATGCCAACATAGATCGTCGGAACCGCAAGAAAAATGGACGGCCGGTACTTGAGCGTCATCTCCATGACACTCTTCGGTTCAGGCCTGGGGACAAGAATAGCAGTCCATCCCTTGTAGATGGAAAGGTTCATGACGAGATTGAAGCCCGCCATGTGGAAAAACGGGAAGATGGCCAATTCGCTGTCCTGTCCATCCGGAAGGTCGAAAAACCATGCCCCGAGAATCTGGTTGATGCAGGAGATATTGCGGTGCGTAATGACTGCACCCTTTGCAGCACCAGTCGTTCCCCCCGTGTATGGTATCAGGGCCAGGTCATCCGGCTTGGGAGGCGGATCGGAAAAAACCGGTGACGCCTTTTTCATGAGATCAAGAAATTCATAATAACCCGGCTCATTCCGATAAGGTCGATACATCTCACGCTTGACGAATGGAAACAGCTGTTTCACGGGAAATGGAAGATAATCGGGAATGTGTGCTGTAATAATCTGTTTCAGAGGGGACTTCGACCGCAGGGCGAGCATTCTCTCCGCCAGCAGGTCAAGCGTAACCATGACCGTCGCCCCCGACAGGTTGACCTGGTGCAGGATTTCATCGTCCATGTAAAGTGGATTGCACGGCACGGCAACCGCTCCGGCACGCCAGATACCGAAATAAGCTATGACAATCTGCGGGACATTGGGAAGCAACAATGCAACCCTGTCACCCCGCCGGACTCCCATGGCCTTCAGTGCATTGGCAAAACGGTTGGCAAGGACATTCAATTCAGCATATGAGATTTTTTTTCCGAGATAGATAAGGGCATCCCGTTTTGAAAAGCGCTCTGAGGTCCGGGACAGGAACTCCGGCATGGTCTTTTCTTCAAAGGTCACTTCACGGGGCACAGCAGGCATATAAGCCTTATGCCAGATTCGCTCTTCCACTCGCAATCCTCCCCAATCAGCAGTAGGGGCCCCTGGCCGGGGCCCCTACTATTCAGGAAATAATTTCGAAGTGCTTGATATCCATGATGCTGCCTATCCGCTTCTCCTCATAGACTGCCTTCACACGGGCTCCGACTTTGACCTTCTCCGGGTCCACACTGCCCAGGAAGTGGGTAATACAGGTGTCCGCACCATCGAGCTTTACGAAGGCGTATCCATACGGAGCAGGACGCTGGATACCCGTGCTGGGATCCACAAATCCGAACTGGACAATGGCGCAGACATAGATCTCCCCTTCATTCGATACCGGGACGAAATCGTTGAGCGGTATATAGCATTGTCCGCACAGGGGCCTCGTCGGTACATATACCATGCCGCACTTCGGACATTTGCTCCCGATGATCCGCTTGTTGTCGCGCAGTTCCTGGAGAAATTTGGACCCGTGTTTTCCCACGCTCCATTGGAACGGCTGGCTTGCCTCTCCGGACGATATGGATAGAAGTTCTTTCATTTCGGGTTTGTCTGACATAGTTTCCTCCTCTATTGAAATGATACTAGTTGGGCTTCTTCTTGCCGAGAAGCATTACATCGCTCCAGTAGCATCCGCCGAAACCTGTGGCAAAGGCAAGCTTCACGTCCCGCTGGACCTGGCGCGCACCGCCCTTCCCCATGATCTGGGTCGCACACTCCC
>JBEKJA010000075.1:0-9738 GCA_050011475.1 Syntrophales bacterium | reverse complement strand
GCTTGGCTGAGTCAAGGGGCGGTAAAGACTGTTTTTGAGCTTTTTTTACTGTTTTTTTTAACGTCATGGCCTTCTGGTTGGATTCCCGGTAATGTATGGAATATCAGAATGGAACCTTCCTGATTTCATAACAGAATCATTATGTTGTGTCAATGCTATTTCGTAGTTGTGTTATTTCGTGGTTGTCAAACAGGAGACTGGCATGTTACAGGAGTTCACCCTTTTACGTGTCCGGAGGATATAAATTTAAGCATGAAGGATATTCTACAGCTCATTCAGGTTCATATACCGTTCCGGCTCCTTAAGGGGGAATTTCTCGATATGGTCATTGAGAAGGGAATTCACCCCGAGATCAGCTTTGACCATAACATTCTTGATGTAAATCGAACGGCGGACTACAAAAATGTTGCCAGGAGATTTCATGACGCGGGAAGAACGGTAACCTTTCATGCTCCTTTTCTGGACCTCCGTCCGGGATCTCTCGACCCCAGGATCCGGGATGTCACCCTGTTGCGCTTGCGCCAGATCTTTGGGATTGCTCTGATCTTCAGACCGCGCATGGTTGTGTGCCACCCCTCTTTCGACATCCGCTATTATATCACCGCCGAGGAAATGTGGCTGCACAACAGTATTGCGACCTGGCGACGGGTGCTGGAACTGGCCGACCAGGCAGATACGGTTATTGCCTTCGAAAATGTTTATGAGGAAAACCCGGAAGAGCTTGGCCTTTTGTTCGATGCGCTCGATTCAAGGCGTATCCGTCTTTGCTTCGATACCGGCCATTTTAATGTTTATTCCCGTACTCCGCTCAACGATTGGATGGACAGGTTGGGCACTTTCATGGGAGAAGTGCATATCCATGATAATAAAGGGGAGAAGGATGAACACCTTCCGATCGGCGAGGGCACATTCCCCTTCCGGCGTTTTTTTGATGCCATGCGGGATTGCGGAGCGCGGGCTGTATTCACAGTCGAAGCTCACTCCGAGGAAGATTTGTGGGTGTTCGTTCGAAACCTTGAAGCGTGGCGGGAACATCTGGAAGACTTAATTCAGGATCTATAGACGATTTAGTGAGTCTATGCTTTCATATATCTTAAAAAGACTGGTATTCATGATTCCCCTGTTGTTCGGGATCACAATTGTCTGCTTTACTGTGATGCACCTTGCTCCGGGCTCTCCGACGGACATGCAGACCCAGCTCAATCCCAAGGCATCCGCCGAGGCGAAGGAGCGTCTCCAATCCCTTTATGAACTGGACAAGCCCCTGCATATTCAGTACGTGACCTGGCTGAAGAAGCTTGCCGTCTTTGATCTTGGCAGATCCTTCTCACCGGATCGACGACTTGTGAAGGACAAAATCTTTGAGCGGCTTCCGATTACGGTCCTTTTGAATGTCCTGTCCATGATCCTCATCCTTGCCATAGCGATTCCACTGGGTATCGCATCAGCGGTGCACCGCGGATCCTGGTTCGACAGGTTCACGAGTATTTTCGTCTTTATCGGCTTTGCTGTGCCTACTTTTTGGCTTGCCTTGCTCATGATGATCCTCTTCGGTGTCCAGCTAGGCTGGCTTCCCATTTCCGGAATCAGATCCCTCAATGCTGAATATCTCCATACAGGTGCGGCTGTCTGGGATCTCGTCCGGCATCTCATCATGCCGGTTCTTCTTGCCGCCTTTGGCGGTCTTGCTGGGTTTTCCCGCTATATGAGAGCCAATATGCTTGAGGTCATCCGGCAGGATTACATCATGACAGCACGAGCGAAAGGTCTCAGCGAAAGGGTCGTCATCTATAAACATGCCCTGCGCAATGCGCTCCTGCCTGTAATTACAATCCTCGGCCTTTCCATTCCGGGGCTGATCGGCGGCAGCGTGATCTTCGAAACGATTTTTGCCATTCCCGGTATGGGGCAGCTTTTTTATATGGCTGTCATGGCCCGCGACTATCCGACCGTGATGGGGATTCTTTTCATTGGCGCTATCCTGACTTTGCTGGGCAACCTGATCGCCGACGTATCCTATGCGCTGGCGGATCCGCGCATCAGGGTTTCCTGAGGGAGACAATTATGGCGGGTGATTTCAGACAGAGATTTATAAAGGACCCAATGGCAGTCTCAGGGGGTATTATTGTGCTGGCCCTGTTTCTGGTATCCATGCTGGCCCCATGGCTGGCGCCATATGACCCGTCAAGCATCGACCTGAAACAGATTCTCATGCCTCCCTCTGCGAATCATCTCTTCGGGACCGACCCTCTTGGCCGCGATGTCATGTCAAGAATGATTTGGGGAGCGGGCATTTCCTTGAAAGTCGGATTCATAGCGACAGGGATCTCGATACTCATTGGCGTGCTTCTGGGCGCCGTCGCGGGCTATTATGGAGGATGGGTGGATGCAGTCATTATGCGCTTCGTGGATGTGATGCTATGCTTCCCAGCCTTCTTCCTCATCCTTGCCGTGATTGCCCTGCTGGAGCCTTCGATCTGGAATATCATGATCGTCATCGGGTTGACGGGATGGATGGGAGTGACGCGCCTGGTCCGGGCGGATTTCATCTCGCTGAAGGAGCGGGAATTCGTGCTGGCGGCGCGGGTCATCGGAGCCAGCGACTTGCGGATTATTTTCCGGCATATTCTTCCCAATGCGATGGCTTCAATCCTTGTCACAGCCACACTTGGAATCGCCGGCGCGATTCTGACCGAATCGGCCTTGAGTTTTCTTGGAATCGGCGTACAGCCGCCCACACCGAGTTGGGGGAATATCCTGACGGCAGGCAAGGACAACATAAACATTGCCTGGTGGCTTTCTCTCTATCCCGGCATGGCGATTTTGATCACCGTGCTGGGGTATAACTTGTTGGGGGAGGGATTGAGGGATGCCCTGGACCCCCGCCTGCGAGGCCGCTGATGGCGCAGGAAAAAGCTTCATATGCTGCGTTGCACTGCGCCCCTCGTCACTGCGGCGTACGACACAGTACGCCTCATTCCTCGGGACTTGCGCGCCTTGCCTATGAAGCTTTTTCCTGCGCCATCCTGGACCTCTAACCTCAGTCATCCTGAACTTGATTCAGGATCTATATAAAAAAACATAGACCCTGAAATAAATTCAGGGTGACACAGCGGTGAAGCCATGGGCAAAACCACCAGCCGCAAATCAACAACCAGGCAAAAGCGTCTTCAGAGCAGCGTGATGGACCACATCCACGCCATCACAGCCCTGCTTACCGAAATGCCGGACCTCGGTGCCGTTTTCAATAAAATCCTCGATGGTGTCATGGATGGCCTGAAATTCGATCGGGCAGTCATCATGCTGTTGAATCAGGACAGCAGCATTCTGGAATGCAGATGCATCCGTGGTTTCACCGCCAAGGGAGAACGCCTTGCTTGGGAGAAGCCATTTCAAATGGACCACCTTGACTGCTATGAAACCCGCGTGGTCAAGACAGGCCGTCCGATTGTGCTGTCCGATACACCGGCGGATACCGATGCCACGGAGCTGGACAGGCTGATCAACCAATTCCAGGAGCGGTTATCCCTGCTTTATGTCCCGTTGCGCGTGAAAGGGAAGGTCCTTGGCTTCATCGGCGCGGATCGCTACAAGACACATGCCGAGATCACACGGGAAGACCTCGAAGCCCTGATCCTCTTTGCAAACCAGGCATCGATCGTCATTGAGAATGCCAGGCTTTACAATGAGCTCAGTGAGAAAACAAGCCTGCTGGAAGGCGTCGTCAAATCCTCCGTGGATGGTATCATTGTCAGCGACATCATGGGGCATGTACTCCACTGCAATCCCAAGGCGGAGGAGATACTCGGCATCACGGAAGAAGAGGCGCGGGGCATGGAGGTTCGTCAACTTGCTGCCCTGGATGAGCAAGAGCGGAACCGTCTTTATCGGGTATTCAAAAGGAAGGAAAATATCAGCCATTACATCAAGCATTACACCCGTAGGGATGGAAAACAGCTCCTTCTGAATCTCAACTGTTTTGCCATTGTCAGGGAAAGCGGTGAAACCCTGGGGGTTGTTACAGAGCTCACCGATATAACAGAAAAGAAACGCATGGATGACTACCTTGTCCGGGTCGAAAAGTTTGCCGCACTGGGCCATATCGCATCGGTAATCGCCCATGAGATCCGCAATCCGTTAGCGGGGATATTCACAACCGTCCAGAATCTTGAAAGCGATATCGCGGATGGCCTTCCACAGAAAACGGATCTCCAGAATATTATGGCCGAGGTGGATCGACTGGAAAAGCTTCTAAGGGAAATTCTTGACCTGGCTCGTCCCCTTCCCTTGCAGTGTGAAGAGGTGGATATAAAGGATTTGCTGAAAGCCACAATGGATTTGCTTACAAAAGATGCAGCAAAAAAGGATGTCGTTTTACGGACGGAATTTCACCATGGCGATGTCTGTGTCATGGCCGATTCCGGACGCCTGCGCCAGGTTTTCCTGAACCTGCTGATCAATGCGATGGATGCCATCAGCACAAGGGGAGAGATTATTGTGGCGACTGAAATGCTTCCCGCCCTTGCGGAACAGGCGCCAAGAATGGTGATCAGCTTCCGGGACAACGGGATCGGTATTCCTTCCGTACATTTGAATCGGATTTTCGACCCGTTCTTCACGACAAAGAAGATCGGCACGGGACTGGGTCTTGCAGTTTCCCATCGAATCATTCAGGATCATAAAGGTATGATAGAAGTCGAGAGCCGTGTGGGAGTGGGAACAACCTTCCGCATTACGCTGCCGGTAATGACAGAGACATAGTGGAATAATAATGGTCAATTGCTTGGTCATCCTGGACCCCCAACCTTTGTCATCCTGAACTTGATTCAGGATCTATATAAAAGAATAGACCCTGAAATAAATTCAGGGTGACCTATAAGGGTGGTATGTTTTACAGAGGAGAAGGATCATGTCTGAAATCCGCGCAAAAACCACTATGGGCCTGAGAGCAGGGGATTCCTTTACGACGACCCGTACCTTCACCGAAGAGGACGTCTCCCAGTATGGGGAGATGATCCGGGATTACAACCCCGTTCATTACGAGGAAGACTTCGCCACCGTCAAGAAACTCAAGGGCCGGATCTGCCACGGCCTCCTGGTAGCCGGTCTGTGCACGGAAATCGGCGGCCAGATCGCATGGTTCGCCTCCGGGATGAACCATCGCTTCAAACACCCGGTTTATATCGGCGACACCGTGACATGCCGCTTCACCATCCGTGAAATGCATGAAAACGGCCGTGCCCGTGCGGATCTCCTGTACGTCAATCAGCGCGGTGAAACGGTCATGACAGGCGAAATCTGGGGCTACATTCCCACCGGGCGGGATCGCGATGTGCTTGCAGCCATCGTAAAACGCGGTGACGTCCACAACAAACTCCGATCAGAATAAATGGCTTATTAGCGTTCCTCATCATTGCGAGTCCCCCCCTCATTGTCATTGCTAGGAACGCAGTGACGAAGCAATCTGACATCATTTATAAGATTGCCACGGCGGTTTAGGCACCGCCTCGCAAGGACGCCAATTGTTCATGTAATCTGAAAGTTCAACTTGCAATTTGCATGACATTAGACCTCAGGACTGCAAATCTTTTTGCACATCGGGGTGTCGACGTAGGGATAGTTTTCCCATTTGCCTCGTTATGGACTGAATTGACACGCGAGGTGGGTTAAAACGATCCATTTGTAAAAATATTTGAAATTATCTGTGAAATCGATTAATAAGTAGGCAGGAAACAGTTTCAACACCTACAAATGGATTAAATTCATCCAGCAATTGAAAAACTTCATGATTCTGCATTCCAGGCAGAAGATAAGCGATCCCGGCAAAGCCGCTGCAGACGGCCTTTCCCATAAGGTTCAAAGGTATTTTTTTATGCAGGAATATACGGCATGACCTTTGCTCATAGAATCCCCTGATAAGTAAATGACAAACAACGTTCATGAACCGTTTTTAAATGAAGGAGGAAGCCATGAAGCAAGAAGACTACATTTGGGACTATCGGAATCCGTATGAATGGATGCAGCGGACCATTGCTGCAAAATTCCCTTCCATGATCATCACCTGTGCCATCACGGGAGGGGTGCAGGGCAAGGAGATGAACGAAAACCTGCCGGAATCGGCGGCAGAACAGGCCGATGCCGTCTATGAAGCCTACAAAGCCGGTGCCGTATCCGTGCATATCCATGCCCGGATACCGGAGAATCTCTCTCTTACGACATCCAACCCTGATGATTACTCCCGGGTAAACCGCCTCATCCGGGAGAGATGCCCGGATATAATTATCAACAATACAACCGGCGGCGGTCCCTGGCTGACCATTGAGCAGCGGATGTGCTGCCTGTATGCCGATCCAAAGCCGGATATGGCAAGCCTCAATCCCGGGCCTTTCGTTTTGAAAGTACCTCTGAAAGACCGTAAGCCGCCGATTTCCCACCCGCGCGACGGCTACCTTTTCGACGCCTGCATTCCGGCCAGCTACGCGGACATCAACCTCTATGCCAAAACGATGAAGGAAAGGGGGATCAAGCCGGAGATCGAGATGTATCATCCAGGTCAATACTGGGTCATCCAGGATCTCATAAGAGAGGGAAACATCGCGCCGCCCTACATGATCCAGTTTGTCATGGGTTTCCAGACATCGTCGTACCCCACACCCGCAAATGTGCTGTCCTTCGTCAATGAGCTTCCGCCGAATTCCATGTTCGCCCTGATCGGGGTCGGACCCTTCCAGATTGCCATGAATACCATGGCTATCATGCTGGGAGGCCATGTGCGTGTGGGGATGGAAGACAATATTTATTTCAAGAAGGGGGAGAAGGTAAAAAGCAACGCCCAGCTCGTGGAGCGCATGAAGAAAATTGCCGAACTCATGAACCGGGAAGTAGCCACGCCCGCCCAGGCAAGGGAAATGCTGGGGCTGCCCCTGAAGCCATGATCGTTCAACACCATGTCACCCTGAATTTATTTCAGGGTCTGTGTCTTTTGTAATAGATCCTGAATCAAATTCAGGATGACAATTAAAAACGCAAATTCATTTTCAGGAGGTTATATGACTGATTGGAAAGATGAAGTCGCAAACATGGTCTATGAAGGCCGGATAAAGGTTCCGTACCTGTGGAACGTGGGGGAGACGGGAAGCCGATTCCTTGCCGCCCTGAGGGACAGCCAGGAAATCTGGGGAACCCGGTGTCCGAAATGCAAAAAGGTTTATGTATTCCCCGTCAAAAGCTGCGGCGAATGCTTCGTACCGACCGAAGAATGGGTAAAGGTGGCCGAAACGGGTATCCTTGAATCATTCACGGTGGTGCACTATTCCCATGACATGCAGCCTGTGAAAGCACCCCTGGCTTATGGCCTGATCAAGCTTGACGGTGCGGACGGTGCGCTTCTCCATCTCATCGGGGATACCGATCTGGATAAGCTCAAGGTTGGTATGCGGATGAAGGCAGTATTCGCCCCTGAACGCAAGGGGACCATTACAGACATCCAGCACTTTACGCCAGCATAATGCGTGGATCGGAGGCAATCAATGGATAAAATTACAATTTCAGGTGTAGGACAAACGAAATATGAGCGCCACAAAATCGAAACGTTCGAGGAGATCGTGTTCGAAGCGGCGACCAAAGCCCTGGCCGATGCGGGCGGCGAGATCGGCGATATCGATAATGTCATCACGGTATCAAATGACTTCTGGGATGGCCGGACCATTTCCTCCATGGCCATCCAGGCGGCAGCCGGATCATGGGGCAAGGATGTCTCGACCGTCGAAGGTGACGGAACCTTCGGGGTCTTTTATGGCTTGATGCGGATTCTTTCCGGATCCTTCGACACGACCCTGGTCGTTTCCCACATCAAGGGGTCTGAAGGCATCATGAACCTGATTACCAATGCCATGTTCGACCCGATCTACCAGAGGAGCCTGGGCATCGACGGGACTGCGGCAGCGGCGCTCCAGGCAAGGGCTTACATGGGCATGAGCGGGTGCACCGAGGAAGATATGGCCATGGTGTCGGTAAAAAATCATGGCAATGCGAAAAACAATCCGTATGCCCAGCTTCCCAAAACCATCACCGTGGCGGACGTCATGGCATCCAGAAAGATCGCCAATCCACTGAAGCTGTATGACTGCTCACCGATCAGCG
This sequence comes from Syntrophales bacterium, assembly GCA_050011475.1. Lineage (GTDB taxonomy): Bacteria > Desulfobacterota > Syntrophia > Syntrophales > JBEKJA01 > JBEKJA01. The sequence continues at coordinate 1,596 of JBEKJA010000075.1, read as the reverse complement.
ATGGAGCGGCGGCCATTATCCTGGCAAATGAAAAAGGGGCCAGGCGCTTCAAGAAAGCCCCGGTTTGGGTACGCGGTGTGGCCCACTGTACCGATTCGTATAACCTCGGTTACCGGGACTTGGCCAGGAGCCGCGCCCTCAAGAAAGCGGCGGCCAAAGCCTATCAAATGGCCGGCATCAAGGACCCGGTGAATGATATCGATGTGGCCGAGCTGTATGATGCATATTCCTACATGGAGCTCATGTGGATGGAGGGCCTGGGATTTGCGCCGGAAGGAAAGGCCGCGGAAATGGTTCGGTCAGGCGCCACAGCCATGGGAGGGAAGCTGCCGGTCAACCCGTCCGGCGGAGTCCTCTCCAGCCACCCGGTGCTCGTTGCGGGGATGGCAAGGCTGATCGAGGCAACCCTGCAGGTGCGCGGAGAAGCGGGCGACAGGCAGATTAAGGGAGCAAAAACAGCTCTTGCCCAGGGGATCAACGGGCCTTGCGGACAGGGCCACTGCATATTCATCGTCGGTTCATAAGGAGGAAGATATGGGGAAACGTACAGCAATTGTCGGTTTTGGCCAGACTCACCAGCGCTCGTCCCGAAAGGATGTCAACGGGGTGGAGCTGATCAACGAGGCCGTTCAGTTGGCGCTGGCCGATGCGGACATGAAGATTGAGGATATCGATGCCATCGTCATCGGCAATATGGATCACTTTGAGGGGATCAACTATGTCGACATGTGGTCTGCGGAAGGATCCGGGGCAGTCATGCGCCCGGTCATGAAGGTGACCACGGGCGGGACGACGGGTACTACCGTGGCCATGTGCGCGTATTATCACGTTGCGTCGGGGATGTTCGACAAGGTCCTGGCCATCGGCTGGGAAAAGAACTCCGAATCGGATACCACGGGGGCCATCATTACCGCCTTCCATCCCGTGTGGGAAAGGCCCAGCCTGGGCGGGGCCATCGCCGGTCTCGCCATCGAGGCAAGCAAGTATATGCACGATTATGGAGCCACGGAGCGTGATGGTGCCCGGGTGGCCGTCCGGGAGCGGCTCCATGCATTGAATAATCCTTGCGCACATCTAAAGCAGGAGTGGATGAGAGGCATTCCGGTCGATCAATTGGTGGATATGATTGTCGGTTCCGAACAGAACCAGATTCTTGCCTATCCGCTGCGAATGAGTGACATGTGCCCCCGGACGGACGGTGCCGCGGCAGCGATCTTCGCATCCGAAGACTTTGCGGAGAAGCTCGCCCCGATTCCGGCATGGGTGGTGGCCACAGCGAATACCCACAACTTTGTTTATGCAGGGGATGTGAACATGAGCCGTCACCTGACGATTGCCGATGCATCCAGGAAGGTTTTCAATAAAGCCGGCATCAAGGAGCCGTTGAAGGAAATTGACGTATGCGAGTTGTACATGCCTTACTCCTACGCGGGTTTGAAATGGATAGAAGATATCGGGTTCTGCGGCTATGGCGAGGGCCCGAAACTAGTCTGGGATGGAGTGACGGATATGGACGGGGAACTCCCCACGAATCCTTCCGGTGGGGTGATGAGCTCCAACCCCATCGGGGCCACAGCCCTGATCCGTGTGGGGGAG